>JBBRIO010000360.1:0-5893 GCA_038220855.1 Bryobacterales bacterium
GCCGAAGTACATGGAGACTTCACTGGCGAGGGTGCCGATGGTGGAGGTGGGGATGACGTAGACGCTGCACTGTTTGTGCTCGCCGGCGAACCAGTGTCGATACTGTTGTTCGGTCCACTCTTGACTGCCGCCGCCGGATCCAAGGACGATGCCGATTCCGCGGAGTTGGTCCATGGACATGGTTTCGGTATTCAGTCCGGCGTGGGAGAGGGCTTCCCCCGCGGCGGCGCGAGCGAGCGGGGTAACGCGCGAGATGTGGGGCCGCTCTTTGGGATCCGTCCAAGCGTTCTCGTCGAAGTCTGTGATCTCTCCGGCGATCTGAACGGCGAAGGCGGAAGCGTCGAATCGAGTGATTTGTTTGACCCCGCTACGGCCTTCCCGGCAGGATTGCCAGAACTGTTCACGTCCGACTCCGTTTGGGCTCAGTGCCCCGATCCCTGTGATGACTACGCGCCTGGCTTCCACCCTGTTAGTATATGAAGTTCGCATGGAGACTTCCCCCCCAACGCCTCCACCCCCGCTGGCCGAGCCTCCCGCTCCGCCTCCGTTTGTGGTCGCGCCGCCGCCGTTGCCCGTGTTGGCGCCTCTCGTCCCCGCTCCCGCGCCGGTTCCGGTGGAGCGGACGCATCTCTTGTTTGCGGGACTCGAGACGGGTGTTCTCGGGGCTGGGTTGATGCTGGTATGGTTCGTTTTGGACTCGCTGGTGGAGCGGCAGCAGTGGTGGGCGATTCTGAATTTGTGGGGAGCGGCGATCTACGGCAACGTCGTTTTCCGGATGAGCTTGGGGAAGGCAAGTTTAGCTGGGGCGGCGCTGCATCTGTTCCTGGGCGGGGTAGCCGGAGCGGTAATCGCTTTGGCCATCGGCCGGCTCCACCGTTTCGTCCTGGTTCTGCTGGCTTCGATGGGGGTCGGTTTCATTTGGTACTGGGTTCTCCAAAATGGGATTTTGCGAACGCTGAACCCGCTCATTCCCCGGATGACGCCTCAGCCGGCAACGATTTTAGCGCATTTGTTGTTTGCGGCGGTCTTGACGAGGATCCCGGGCCGCAGCCTCCGATTGGCGGCGGCCTGGGATCGGTTCGATCGTTCGCTAGCCGGCCAAAGTGGGCATGGGGAGTAGTTCAGCGATCGACTCGACGACCGTGGTGGGGTGATAGGGGTAGTCGGCCAGATGCGCCCTTTCGGTAGATCCGGTGAGGACGAGAACGGAGCGGAAGCCGAGGTCGGTGGCCCCTCGGATGTCGGTTTCCATGGTGTCGCCGATCATGGTTATTTCGTCCGTCGCCAAGCCCATTCGCTTGCGAGCGGCTCGCATCATGAAGGGGTTGGGCTTGCCGACGTGGTAGGCCTTTTTCCCGGAGGCTGCTTCGAGCAGGGCGACGATCGCGCCGCAGCCTGGGCGGGGACCTTCGTCGGTGGGGCACCAGGTATCGGCGTTGGTGGAGATGAGTCCGGCTCCGGAGGCGATACACCGATGGGCTACTTCACACATCTCATAGGTTAACGTTCGACCTTCACCGACCACGACAAAGTCTGGATGGCTGCGGGTAATGGCGTACTGGACGTCGTTCAGGGCGAGCAATAGTCCCCCCTCCCCGATGACAAAAGCGGTGCCGTTCGGCTTCTGCTGGTGCAAGAAAGCCGCGGTTGCCATGCCGGAGGTGTAGACATGTTCCTGGGTGGTATCGATACCCATTTTCTGCAATTTGAAGACCACATCCAACGGCGTGTAGGTGGAATTATTGGTCAGAAAAAGGTAGGGAATTTTCTCTTCGTGGAGGTGAGCGATGAATTCGGCCGCACCGGGGATTGCTGTTGCTCCCCGGTAGAGCACTCCGTCCATGTCAATAAGATAGCCACGTTTCATTCCCCATTATAGAACTCTGGTTGTTGCAATCCGATTAGCAAAGCGATTGGGTTGATTGGGGCATTCAGGAAAGGAGCTAACACTTTTTCGATTCATCGCGTCCTCATAACGACGGCCAGACTCTCACAGGCCAGCTGTCCCACTTTATTTTAAAAGGAAAGAGAATGAACCTCGAAACAAATCGAACAACCCAAGACGGAGCCTCCGCCATTGCGGTCGCCGTGGTCGGAGGCCTGATCGCCGCCACCGCGCTTCCAGCCCAGACGCGACCGCCCACCGACCTCGAAATCCTCAACTACGCGCTGACGCTGGAGCACCTTGAGGCGGCCTTTTACAATCAGGGCCTTCGACAGTACTCCTCTTCCGATTTCGCCCAAGCGCCATTTTTTGCCAAGCTCGGTGAGGTGACCGCCAATGAGGTCTATGCTTACCTGAGTTTGATTCGGTCTCACGAAAACACCCATGTCCGGAGTTTGATTGCATCGCTCCGCAGCTTTGGCGCGACTCCGGTATCGCCGTGTACCTACAATTTCAGCTACTCGAGCGTCGAAGACTTCCTGCGAGTCGCCCAAACGCTGGAGAATACCGGCGTTATGGCCTATACCGGCGTGATTTCGATGATCAATAGTCCGAGCATCCGTACCACCGCGGCGACGATTGCGACCGTCGAGGCGCGTCATGCGAGCTATCTGAACGTCCTGAACAACGGTTTGGCTGCGCCCGCGGCGTTCGATGTGCCGAAGACCATGGCGGAGATTCTGGCGGCGGCTGCCCCGTTCTTCCGGTCTTGCCCGGCGTAGGACGGAATCGTAAACCTCAATTAAAGGACACAATATCATGGAAACCACACCACAAATCCACCCCCGTTCCTCACGGAGAAGTTTTTTCACAACTGGCGCACTTACGTTAGGGATCGGCGCCTCGGCTGTCACGATTACCGGGCGTCCGGCGCTAGCCCAGACCGCGCCGGCACAGGTGACGGACATCGACATTTTGAATTTCGCGCTCACGCTGGAGCATCTCGAAGCGGCCTTTTACAACCAGGGCCTAACTCGTTTCGCGGCCAGTGACTTTACCGGGGCGAGCTTCGTTCCGCTGGTGGGCACTCTGATCAGCGCTACCGTTTTCGACAACTTCAAAGCGATCCGCGATCACGAAAACGTGCACGTCGATACTCTCAAGACAACGATTCGGAGTCTCGGCGGCGTTCCGGTTGACGCCTGCCAATACAACTTCGGGTATACAAACTTCGATGGTTTCGTGGCGGTGGCGGCTCTCCTCGAAAACACGGGCGTGATGGCTTACGACGGGGCCTTGGGCATGATTCAAAGCCCGGCGCTGCGCACCGCTGGAGCGACAATTGCAACGGTGGAGGCTCGCCACGCCGCCTATTTGAACCTCATCTCCCTGACCATTCCTTTCCCGGCCGCTTTTGACACGGCGAAGACGATGCAGGAAATTCTGGCAGCCGCAGGGCCGTTCATTACGTCTTGTGTTTCTACTCCGGGAGCAGGTGGCGGAGCGACGACCAAGGCCGTCGCCGGCCCGAAAGATACGACGACCATTCAGCAGTTTTACTCCTTAACGGTACGGCCTCAGTTGCATTTGATTCTAAGCCGCTTAAGTACTCATGGACCGTGCTGAGCGGGAATGCCGGCCTTTCGGGCGCTACGACGGCGACTCCGACCGCCCAGTTCCTTCTTTTTGGCC
Source organism: Bryobacterales bacterium (assembly GCA_038220855.1). GTDB lineage: Bacteria > Acidobacteriota > Terriglobia > Bryobacterales > Bryobacteraceae. Next base: position 3,578 of record JBBRIO010000360.1, read on the forward strand.
CGGCGGTCTTTGAGTTGACGGTGACCGATTCGGCCGGAGGTACTTCAAAGGATACGGTGACGATCAACTACGCTGGTAACGGCAAGTAGAAGAAGGGCGCGGAGGGGCGAACCAACTCCCTTCGCGCCATACTCTGTACCGGATTTAGAATCCGCGGCTCGGTCGGTAGCCGGGTCGAGCCCGGACTCGATACTTCTTGCCGACGTCGCCAACCACTTCGACGGCGATTTTGCGGAAGCCATCGTTCGGGTTGGTTTGGGGATAGTAGGTAACGGTATAAGAGTTCCCTAAGTCCTCCCGAATTGACTCAAAGGCTTCCACCTGCTTTTGCCAGGTCTTGGCGAAGTACGCTTTGCCCCCGGTGCGGGTGGCGATGCGCTTGAAGACACTGCTGGAAATGGCGTCGCGGCTGGCTTCGGCAGTTGAGATGACGTAGATGGGGATCCCTTCGTCTTCGGCCACGGCGCGAACGTCGTCAGGGGCGACCATACTGGCGTTGTCGGGCCCATTCGAGAACACAATAACCACCTTTCGTCCGGGCACCTTGGCGGCGTCCCTGAGCGTCAGGAGCAGGCCGTTGTAAAGGGCGGCGTCGTCCCCAGCGACCGCTTTACGAAGGCCCAGGATGGCATTGTTGCGGTCTTTGGTGAGGTCGGAGGCGCGGGTGAGATTGCGGGAGAAGGTATAGACGGCGACCGAGTCGGCACGGTCGAGCCCGCGGACGAAGTCGGCGATGGCGTCAGAAGCGTAGACGAAGCCTCGATACATGTAGTTGGAGGTATCGAACAGCACGAACACGTTTGTTCCGACAAAGGCATCGGACTTTACGTCCGGGCCTGCTTTGTCGGCGTCTCCCCCGGGATTGAGCGGCTTCATAGAGCCGTCGTCCATCACCTGCATGACGGGTTTATTGCCCTCGGCGAAGGTGTTGAGTTTTTGGGTGATCCCATCTTCGGTGATTTTGAAATCTTTGGGCTTCAATCCGTTCACGTATCGACCTTTGCTGTCGGTGACGGTGTAGCCGAGTACGACCATGTCGACTTTCACCCGAAACGTAGGACGATTCGTTTCCTGGGCTAACAGATAGACGCCGGCTCCGCTCGAGAGCGTGAGACCAACTCCGATTGCCACAATGCTGCGAAGAGACTTCACAACATCCTCCTGAACTGAGATTTCAATTTAGACCCGCGGCGGTCGCCGGTTTGGTGTTTTTGTTGATCGCGTCGTTACCCACGTTCCGAAGGCTCCGCAACAGGGCGGGCCAATCTTCCAGGTGAGTGGCGAAAATCCGTTCTACGGTGTGGCGGGTCCACTCGGGGATGCTCACGTTGAGCTGGCCGGGGTGGAGATACAGCGCGTCGGCGATGGAAGCGTAGTAGAGGGTGCTCGACTCCCAGCTTTCGGCCATGACGCGGCTGGAGTATCCCATCAGGGTGGGAAAGGTGCGGAGGAAGAGCAGTTCCGGTTGATAGCTATTGGTTAGGGTGGGCTTGGGGGTGCCGAACAGTTTCGAGATGGCGGCATAGTTGTTCGACTGCGGCGCGGCTTTGGCTAGTCTGCGGATTTCGCCCGCCAGATCCTGATCTCCCAGCCCGTCGGTGTTGATGGTCCGCATGGCGAGAACGAAGGATTCCGTGGGGGTAACGTTTTCGAGCGCCTTCTGCAAATCGCCGTCGGCGAGGAGTCGACCTACGAGGCGAGCTCGCGCGGGAGGGGCCTGCTGTTGCAGGATTTCGACGACCCGTTCGCGAAGCGCGGGGCTCAAGACACTCTCCGCCAACAGGGAGTCAGCGAAGCGGAGATGGAGAGCGGTGAAATGGAGCTGGTCGGGAGTGACTTCCCAATAGCGAGGAATTTTCGCGCTTTGGGTCAATTGGGGCACCAGATCGCCCCAGATGAGAGCTTGCTCGCGGCTGGGCACGAGGAAGTTCTGTTCGGCTTCGGCCAAGGCGTAGGAGAGGCCGACGAGAGATCCGACCAGGCGCCCGCCCGCGCTGGCGGGCCAGCCGGTTCCGACGACCTCGGTGTGGCGCCAGGTTTGATTGGTGCCTTGGAGGCCGAGGAAGTCATGGCTGCGGACAAAGATCGGGTTGGTGTAGAGAATCTGCGCGCCCGGGGGCGCGAAATGGGCGTAATTCAAGCCGACCAAAGTGTCGCGGAGCAGGGGAGCAAGAGATCCCTTGACGTCCGCCAATTTTTCGGGGTTTCCCGCGGCTCTTTCGATGGCCGCCCGCAGATTCAACTTCCGCTGATTTTCGATGTGGCGTTCGGCACTGTAGCCGAACAGCAGTGCGTTCTTTTCGACACCCGACAAGC
>JBBRIO010000361.1:0-5883 GCA_038220855.1 Bryobacterales bacterium
CACTCTGTGAGTCCAGAGCAGGCGCTGGGTCGACCGGCTCGACGCGATCATCAACACGACACCGGAGGCGGTCTCGCGCTTTAACGACGACGTTCCGGTTGAACTGGCGCGGATCATCCGCAGGTGCCACGAGAAGGATCCCGCGAAGCGTTATCCGACGGCGGCGGAACTGTTCATCGATCTCCGGAGTTGCGACCGAGCGCGGCCGAGTGTTGGGTTACCGTTGGAGCGAGAAATCGCAAGGACTCGCCGGTCTTGGTTGCCTGCGCTAGCGGCTACGATGGCCGGGGCGGGCGGTTTGACCGAGGCCTGATCGCCGAGCTGTCTCAGTTTCGAGAGCTGCGGGTGATGGCCCGGAGCGCGACAAAACGATTTGAGGGGCCGGGGGTCGATTTGAAGGAATTCGCCGCCAACTCAACGTCGAGGCAGCGCTGGTAGGCCACATAGCACGCCAGAATGAAATGCTGTCGCTCAGCGTCGAATTGGTCCTTACGGACTCTGGCCGGCAGATCTGGGGCCATCGGTATCCGACTCGGCTAGCGTCGTGGGCTACCTTGCCGCCGATGATTGCGGGCGCGGCGGGGAAGGCGCTCGGGGCGTGAACCACTATCCGGGGCCGAGCTTTGATAGGATACATCGGACAAGGAGTCAACCCATGACAATCAACTCTCACTTTCGCGCCATTTTATTGGCTGCTGCTTCGGCGGTGGTCGCCTGTGCCCAGACCCCGGACAGCAAGTTCAGCTTTTTCATTACGAGTGCCGGCTCGGGCGACGGAGCCAATTTGGGAGGTTTGGCCGGAGCGGATCAGATCTGCCAAAAGCTGGCCAAAGCGGCCGGTTCGAAGAAGAAGAACTGGAAGGCTTATTTGAGCCAATCGGCGATAAACGGCAAGAAAGCCGTCAACGCGAAGGATCGGATCGGCAAGGGCCCCTGGTACAACGTGAAGGGTGAACTGATGGCCAAGGACGTGGCTGATCTGCATAGCGATGGCAATAATCTGAAGAAAGCGACCTCGCTGACCGAGAAAGGGGAAGGGGTGAAGGGCCGGGGAGATACTCCGAACCAGCACGATATTCTGACGGGGACGAAGGTGGACGGGACGGCGTATCCGGCGAACGACCCGCGGACCTGCAATAACTGGACGAGCAATGCGGCGGAGGGCAAGGCGCAGGTGGGTCATCATGACCGGAATGGCGGCGGTGAAATTGGCCCGTCGTGGAACGCGGCTCATGCTTCGGCGGGTTGTAGCCAAGCGAAGCTCGTGGGGACGGGTGGTTCGGGCCGTTTTTATTGCTTCGCGAAGTAAGCGCGAAGAATTTGCGGGCGGGTGATCGATTTCGACCGCCCGCCGCGCCCTGCCGGGTACGGGCGGCGAAGCAATGGACTTCTTACTCAAAATTTTGTATTGCGGCAGCGGCGGCGTGAGTACGCTGCTGGTTACCTTCTTCTTCCTGGCTGGGCTTTTACGGGAACAGCGGGTCGGAGACGTGGGTGCATAATTCGATTTTCCTGGCTTCAGGAACGATGGCATTTGGAATGTTGTTTTGGGCGTTACGGCTGGGGTATGGGCAGTCAAGTTGGCTGATGGGGATTTTGTTGGCCGTGGGCGCGCTGGCTGTGGTTGCGCTGATGATCGTGGGCGGGATTTTGAGGTTCACGAACATCCATTGGCAGTAGGAGAGCAGCGATGCGGATTCTGTTCTACCTCCTCTTTGGTGCGTTTGGCATGCTGGGGATGTATTTCGTGTTGTCGAGCCTATTTGGCTATGGTTCGGTGGGGGCGAAGGTGTTCCTGCTGGGCGGGGCGGCGGTGGGCGGAGCGGTGCTGTACTGGGCGTATCAGCTGGGCGAACAGCAGGCGCGGTGCTGCTGGCGGTGGTGGCGTTTCAATTGACGCAGGTGGTGGCGGCGAATACGGTACCTTGCTAAGGCCTGCGGGACAGCGCTACGACGGCTGGATACTGTTCGGAAAATTCGCCAAAAGCAGTTCGATAGATCGCCAAGGCGAGTCCGCGGGCCGACCGCGCCTGGTCGCCTTTGGCCAGGTTTTCGAGGCATTCGGCGAGGGCCGTGAGGCATTCGGCTTTTTCGACGGGGTTCGCCGCGCTTTCGACGGCGAGGCGGAGGAGGGGTTCGCCTTGGGCGGCCTTATCGCCGCGGGTGAGGGCGAGGCCGGCGACCAGGTTTTGACCGTCGCGGAGGGCGTCGGGCAATACCTCAATGCCCTGCCCTTCCAGGACACGAACGTAGCGCAACTCGCGCTCGACCTGGGAGCGGCCGCGATTATGGCGGAGCGCTTCTTCGAGGAGTCGTGATGCCGCGGCGGCGTTGCCCTGGATGCGGCGGAGCTTGGCTAAGGCCATGAGCGCGGGGACGACTTCGGGGGGTTTGCCAGGGGCCATGCGGAGAGTGGCGGTTGTTTCGCCGAGAATGGCGGCCGCTTGGCCGAGATCGCCGGAGGCCATGCGGAGCGCGCCTACATGGGTCATGGCGATGGCCCAGCGGAGATCCTGGCGACCCACGCTGGCGGCGGCCTTCCGATAGAGGGCCTCGGCGGCGGGGCCGGAGAGGGCGGCTAGATCGATTTGGAGTTGAAAATCGTTTTTCAAGATTCCGGCGGCTTCCTGGAGTAATTTTCGACCGATGTCGGGATTGCCGCGTCCGGCGCGCAGGTTGCCCATTTCGTGAAGGATTTTGCCGCGGACTTCCCCTTGGGCCTTTTCGAGCCCTTTATCGAGCTGTTCAGCGGCTTTGTCCCAGACTTGGAGGCCGGCGTAGACGCGTCCTAGCGTGCCGCGCATTTCCGCTTCGCTGGAGGGGTCGTCGCCAAAATCGCGGGCAACGCGTTCGGCGGCGGAGTCGAGGAGGTCGCGGATGGTGGGTTCGCTGCCTTGGACGGGGCGGGCGGCGAGCATCGTATCCGTAGTGAACTGGGCAAGTTTCCGGGCCCGTTGGGCTTCGCGCTCGGCGAAGTTGGCTTGGCGGACGGAGACAATCGTCGCGCCGAGCAGCGAGAGGACGGCGAGCGTGGCGGCGGTGACGGCGACCTTGTACCGACCGGCAAAGCGGGCAACGCGATACCAAACGGTTTGGGGGCGGGCCATGACCGGCTCGCCGAAGAGGTAGCGGCGGAGGTCTTCGCTGAAGTCGTCGACGGAGCGGTAGCGGTCCTCGGGCTTTGCGGCGAGGGATTTGTTGAGGATGACGGCGAGGTCGGCGAAGCCTTGGCGGGACGGGAGGGGGGCGGGGTCGACGTCCTGGGTCGCGCGGCGCCAGGTATCAACCATGGAGGCGGTATCGCCAAAGGGCCATCGGCCGGCGACGAGTTCGTAGAGAATGACGCCGAGCGAGAAGATGTCGCTGGCGGTGGTGACGCCTTGGTTGCGCAACTGTTCAGGGCTGGCGTAGCGGGGGGTACCCATGGCCATGGTCGTGGTGGCTTCACCGCCGACGACGATTTTGGCGATGCCGAAATCGAGGAGTTTGGGCTGGCCATCGGCGGTGACAAGAATATTGGAGGGTTTGAGGTCACGGTGGACGACGAGATTGCGATGGGCGTATGCGACCGCGCCGCAGATTTCGCGGAAAAGGCCGAGGCGGGAGCGCAGATCCAGTTCGCGGCCGACGCAGTATTCAAGGAAGTTTTTGCCTTCGACATACTCCATCACCATGTAGAGAGCGCCGTCGGGGGTGGCCCCGCCATCAAGGAGGCGGGTGATATTGGGATGGTTGAGGCCGGCGAGGATTTGCCGCTCGTCGCGGAGGCGCTGCTCGAGCGCTTCGTAGCCAAGGGCGTGGGCGCTGAGCATTTTGATGGCTACTTTCTGGGTGAACTGACCATCGACACGGCTGGCGAGATAGACCGTCCCCATGCCGCCGGTTCCCAGGACGGCTTCACAGCGGTAGGGGCCGAACTGAGGTAGGCTGCGCTCTTTGACTTCGGTCATTCGATTGGTATAGCGAGACAAGTGGGCAAATCGCCTCAAGGTGGACGTACAATCGCATATGCGCTTCCTGGTCTTCCTGCTGCTTGCCGGCAACGCTTGTGCCCAGCTTGCTTTGGTCCGCGAAAATTATTCGAAGTATGAGCATCGGGTTCCGATGCGAGATGGGGTGAAATTGTTCACTTCGGTGTATGTGCCAAAGGACGTGATTACGGAAGGGAAGACTTACCCGATCCTGCTGCAACGGACGCCGTATTCGGTGCGGCCATACGGCGCCGATCTAATCCGCGATAATTTGGGGCCTTCGGAGCTGTTCCTCCGGGAGAAGTTTATCTTTGTGTATCAGGACGTGCGGGGCCGGTACCAGTCAGAGGGAGACTTTACTTTAACGAGGCCGCACAAGCCGGTGAAGTCGGGACCGAAGGATACGGATGAGTCTTCGGACGCTTTTGATACGATCGCGTGGTTGTTGCAGAATGTACCCGGAAATACAGGAAAAGTAGGGATTTGGGGAGTTTCGCAACCCGGCTTTTTCGCATCGGCGGCGATGATCGATGCTCATCCGGCGCTGGTGGCGGTCTCGCCGCAGGCTCCGGTGACGGACTACTATCTGGGGGACGATTCCTATCACAACGGGGCGTTCATGCTGGCGCACCGCTTTCGCTTCTACCAGGGGTTTCAGCCGCGCGGACCGGAACCGGCCCCGCCGGCGGCGACCCCGGCGCCGGGGGTAAATTTCGGGACCCCTGACGGATACGAGTTCTATTTGAACCTGGGGAGTTTGGCCAATGCCGAGGAGAAGTACTTCAAGCGGCAACAACCGTTTTGGACGCAACATATGGAAAACGCGGCGTATAGCGAGTTTTGGAAGTCACGGTCGATTTGGCGGCACTTCCGGTCGATTCGGCCGGCGGTGTTGACGGTGGGCGGGTGGTATGACGCGGAAGATCCGATGGGGCCGTTGCGGACCTTTCAGGAGGTGGACGCCCATACGCCAGTGGGGAGAAACATGCTGGTGATGGGGCCGTGGACGCATGGGGGGTTTGCGCGGGGCGACGGGGACCGGGTGGGCAATATCAACTTCGGCTCGAAGACGGGACTCTTTTACCGGGAACGAATTGAGTTCCCTTTCTTCATGCATTACTTGAAGGCGAAGGGCGATGGGAATTTGTCGAAAGCGTGGATTTTTGAGACGGGAATGAATCAGTGGAGGCGGTTCGAGGCCTGGCCGCCGAAGCAGGCGGTCGAGAAGACGCTGCATCTGGCATCGAAAGGGCAACTGGCTTCGGGACCGGACGCGATGGCTTCGTACGAGGAGTACGTTTCGGACCCGAATCGACCGGTTCCTTATTTGGCGCATGTCTCGCTGGCGGTTCGACCGGACTACATGACCGAGGACCAACGTTTTGCGGCGACGCGGCCGGATGTACTGGTGTTCAAGACGGAACCGTTGACGCAGGACGTGACCTTGATGGGCCCGATCGGGGTGGATCTGAAGGTGTCGACGACGGGTACGGATTCGGACTTTGTGGTGAAGGTGATCGACGTATTCCCGGGAGACTATCCGGATTTCAATGCGGTGCCGGCGGTGGCCGGAGCCCCGCCTCGGCAGGATCCGGCGAACACGATTCGGATGGGAGGATACCAGCAGTTGATCCGTGGTGAGCCGTTCCGCGGGAAGTATCGGAAGAGCATGGAGAAGCCGGAGCCGTTTGTGCCGGGGCAGCCGGATCGGATCCAGTTTGATCTGCCGGACGTCGCCCATACGTTCCGGGTGGGTCACCGGATTATGGTGCAGGTGCAGAGTTCCTGGTTCCCGCTGACGGACCGTAACCCCCAGAAGTTTTTGGAGATTCCGAAGGCTCTTTCAACCGATTTCGTAAAGGCGACGCAGCGGGTCTATTTGGGCGGAGAGGATGGATCAAAGCTGGTTATC
>JBBRIO010000362.1:0-5879 GCA_038220855.1 Bryobacterales bacterium
GAACCCCTCCCGCCGGTCATCGATCAACGACATCATCGAAAACATGGCCGAGAACATCACGGTCATCGTCAGCGCGCCGGGAAAGAAATAGTCCAGATTCCCGAAGCCCGAGCCGACGACAATCCAAAACAAAAGTGGAGAAATCACAAACCCCGCGACCCGCGACCGTTCCCCCCAAAACCGCTGGAATTCGCGCCGCGTCAGCGCCCAAGCGGGCCAAAAGAAGTTCATAACACGGTCCCCGGCGTCGTCAGCCCGGCGAGCGACACGAGCACCGGCCACGACATTATCGGTCGCGCACCCGCCGAAAAATAATCCAGATCCGCGAACCCAGCTACCCGCGACCGTTCCCCCCAGAACCGAGGGAAATCGCGCCGCGTCAGCGCCCAAGCGGGCCAAAAGAAGTTCATAACACGGTCCCCGGCGTCGTCAGCCCGGCGAGCGGCACGAGCACCGGCCACGACATCATCGGCAGCGCATCCGCCAAAAAATTGTCCAGATCCGCGAACCCGGCGACCCTCGACCATTCCCCCCAGAACCGAGGGGATTCGCGCCGCGTCAGCGTCCAGGCGGGCAGGAGGAAGTTCATAGCCGAGACCCCGTGGTCCGCAGGAAGACGTCTTCCAGCGTCGGCTTCTGAATCGCAATCGTCTGAATCACGCCCGGCAACGCATCAGCCGCCTGCGCCGCAAACCGCGCCCCGCTCGGGGTCTCAAAGCGGACCCAACCGTCACCAATACGGGACTCAAACATGGGATACTGCGCCGCGACCCGCGCCGGATCCGTCGTCCCAAACTCCACTACGTCGCCACCCACTTGACCCTTTAACTCGGCCGGCGTCCCGCCCGTCACCACGCGCCCCTCGTGGAGCAACGTCAACCGGTCGCACCGCTCCGCTTCGTCCAAAATATGCGTCGTGACCAGCACCGTCAATTCCCGCTCGTGCCGCAGATCGGTCAATAGTTCGAGCCACTCGCGCCGGGCCGTCGGATCCAGGCCAGTCGTCGGCTCGTCCAACAGCAGCACGGATGGCTCATGCAACAGCGCCTTAGCTATCTCCACCCGTCGTGCCAATCCCCCGGAAAGTTGCAGCACCGGTTCGTTTTCCCGGCCGTTGAGATGAAACTGCCACAGCAGCTTCTTAATTCGCTCGGCCAGCGTGGCGCCCGATAGCCCGTACAAATTCCCTTGCGCGGTCATGTTCTGCTTGACCGTCAGCTTCTGGTCCAGGCTCTGGCTCTGAAACACGACACCAATCCGAGTACGAATCCGGGCCGCGTCCGTTTCGCCCGCGACGACGAATCGCCCGCTCGTCGGCTTGAGCAACGTAGCGAGCACGCGAAACAGGGTCGACTTGCCACTCCCGTTCGGCCCGAGGATCCCATGCCACTCCCCTGCCCCGACGACCAACGACACGTCGTCCAAGGCTCGTCGAGCCCCGTAGTCTACCCGAATCGCGTCAGCCGATACCATCAGCGCGGCCGATCGAGAATCAAAAGGCCAAACAGCACCGGCAAGTAGATCACCGATACCAGTAAGACGCTCCGCGCCCGGACCAGCGTCCGGTCATGAACCATTCGCGTGCAGTACCAAAAGAAGATAAGACCGCCGATCACCGCCCCGCCGACATACCAGTTTCCGGTCATCGAAAGCACCCGCGGCAACAGCGTCACCGGAATCAGAGCCAGCGAGAAGAGCATCATCTGCCGAACGGTCGAAGCGCCGTCGGGCTCGACGACGGGCAGCATCCGAATGCCCCCGCGTTCATAATCTTCCCGATACATCCACGCAATGGCGTAGAAGTGGGGGAACTGCCAGAGAAACATGATCGCAAACAACGCCCAAGCCTCGATCGTCAAAATGCCGCTGGCGGCCGCAAACCCGATCAAGGGCGGCATCGCGCCTGGGATCGCCCCGATTGTCGTGGCAATCGGCGTCCGCATCTTCAGCGGCGTATAGACGAATAAGTAAATGAGCTCCGTGGTCAGGCCCAAGGCCGCCGTGAGCAGATTGCATCCCAACGAGAGTTGCAGGTACCCTGCACACGACAAAACGAACCCGAAAATGAGCGCATTCCGGGGCGTGATCACTCCCGCCGGAATCGGACGTTTCTCGGTCCGCCGCATCAGCCCATCGCTCTGGTGTTCATACCACTGGTTCAGTGCCGAAGTGCCGGAGGCGATCAACGCCGTGCCGATCATGCAATGAAAGAGCGTCACCCAGTCGAGCACGCCTTTATTGCCGAAGTAGTAGCCTACCCCAGTCGTCACCAGGATCAGCCATGTGATCCGGGGTTTGGTCAGCTCGTAGTAACTCTTCAAGCCGCTACCGCCTCAGCCGGACGGACGTATCGATACACTAAAATCGCTAAAACCACGCTTAATCCCATTGTAAGCCCACCGGTGACAATATGCGACACCGCCACATGCGATACGCCCGCCACTACCCCGTTCTCTTCGGCCGTGATTCGACTCACATAGGCGTAAATTCCCAGCATAAACTGCAGGACCGTTACCCCGAGCAGCGCCCCGGAGATCCGCTGCAGCACTTTACCGACCCCCGGTAAAATCATCACGGAGATGCCGGCGAACATGATTAAGGCACCGACGAACATCGCCCCCACCACGTGCAGAGCCACGTTAGTAATGGCATGCCGATACAGCGCTCCCATGAAAACCTGGAGCAGAATCGCCGGAGGAGTAATTCTCGCCAAGGCCCAAACCGAAGGTTTGCCGGAATCCTCGACCATGGAATCAGTACCCGGCCACGCTTCCGCCGCGATGAAACAAACCAGACTTAATAACGCCGGCGCCAACACTTCGTGCCCAACCGCGGCCCAGGGCGACACCTTAATCAGCCGAGCCAAACCGCCAGTGGCGAGAAAAAGGCCGAGGCCGAGGAACGCTAACCGGTCGCGCCGGAGCACCGCCAGGGCGATCAAAGCAACCGCCAGAAGCACACTGACGCCTGCGTGGACGCGGCCACCAAAGGGCCCAGTCGCAATTACCCCTATCGTCGCGGCGATCGCGAACAGACAGACACGGAATACAAGCCGGTTCGGCATACCCTCTCAGATGCGGCGGCAAGCCGCCGCGCACCTTCATATTATCGCGAAACTAGAATTCTTCCCGCAAGACGGGAATACTCAGTTTGCGCGAAAGGCAAACATCACTGACCGCTCCTCGCGGTTTCCAACGCTCACGGTCAACGTTTTGGCCCCGAAAACCTCGTGGATCGCCTCAATTTCGTACTCACCCGGCGGCACGCCGGAGAAGTTGAAAGAGCCATCGGTGCCGGTCACGGTGTAGAACGGATGCTCGACGACGTTGACGAAAGCGCGCATCCAGGGGTGGACATTGCACACGAATGGAATCATGGTCTCCGGGGTCGAGAACCGCTTCATCATCTTGTCGCCGCCGGGAGGCTGGACCTCATTGAACTCTGGATTGCGGCGGGGGGTCGGATGGACGTTGTGATTCATCGAGTCGGCGTTGCCGATCTCGAGCGTTTGCCCGATGCGAACGGCCACCACGCGCGGGGAATAGACGCAGCCTTTCTGATCGAGCAAGACGTTGGTCGCCGGCATCGGCCAGTCCCGGGAGGGAACCCCGGTCTTCAGATGGATGAACACGTTGCGAAGGGTTCCATTCCTATTGATGACCACGTCTTCGGGCTCAATCACCATGGGATGCTGCTTGGCGCACGCGGGCACCGAATCCATCGAAATCGGTTTGCTCGCCGGCTTCTCCCCCGAGAAGTTCACTTGGCCCAGGATCGTCCCGGCCTGAACCTCCGCTTTCGGAATGGGCGCGGGCTTGGCGGAGGGGGCCACGGTTGGCTCCGGGGCGGCCCCGCAACCAATGAGGAGCACGAGCCCGGCCAATCCGATCCAGGAAATGCGCATATTGCCCTCATTGTATCCTGCTAAAATCCCAAAATGAGAAGTCTTGCCGTATTCCTGGTTTGCACCTGCTCGGCCCTCGCCCAGCCCCGCCTTCTGACCCTCGATGATCTCGCGAAATTTAAGGACGTCGGTGCCCCCCGGTGCTCGCCCGATGCCAAATGGATCGCCTACACCCTAACCACGACTGACGTCGCCGCCGACAAACGCGATACCGACGTCTGGATGATCAGCCGGGACGGCAAGGATAACCTGCGGGTCACCTCCTCGACCGAGTCTGAATCGGTCCCGAACTGGAGCCCGGACGGAAAGTATCTGTCATTTCTGTCGAGTCGACCGGGGAAAGCGAAGGGCGCCCAGGTGTGGGGGATCGACCGCCGCGGTGGCGAAGCGCAGCAATTGACCGACGTTAAGGGGCGGCTCTCGGCGTACGAATGGTCGCCGGACGGTAAAAAGCTCGCACTGATCGTAAAGGAAGACGAGGAGCCGGCCAAGAAGGACGACGATAAGGACGCTAAGAAGGACGAGAAGCCTAAGCCGATCGTGATCGATCGTTACTCCTTCAAACGAGACGGGGCCGGGTACATCTCCGGCACTATGCGGAGTCGGATCGTTCTGTTCGATTTGGCGACCAAGAAGACCGAGACCGTGACGACGGAGAATTTCGACGAGTCCGGACCCGTTTGGTCGCCGGACGGCAAAATGATCGCGTTTACGAGCAATCGGACGGCGGATGCGGACCGCAACCGGAACTCGGACATCTGGGTGGTCGAAGCGAAGGCGAACGCGACGCCGCGGCGGCTAACCAGCTTTACCGGTTCGGACGCGCAGCCGGTCTGGTCGCCGGACGGCAAGACGATCGCGTATCTGCAGGGAAGTGAACACAAGATGGGCGAGTACACGATGAATCGGCTCGCGTTGGTGGCGGTCGCCGGGGGCGAGTCGAAGTTGCTGACGGGGACCTTCGACCGGGGCCTGACGGGTCATCAATTCACTCTCGATGGCAAACAAGTGGAGTTCCTGGCCATCGACGATATGAGCGTTTATCCGGCGCGAGTCGCGGTGACCGGTGGGCCAATCGAGCGCATGATCGGGGGGAAACTTGCCGTTTCGAGCCTCGATCGCGCCGGCGATTGTGTCGCAGCCCTGGTTTCGACCAACCTCGCTCCCGCCGAGGTCCACGTGATTGAAGGCGGTACGCTCCGCAAGTTGACCGGGCACAACGACGAGCTGATCGCGCAGTTGCGCCTCGCCCCGGCCGAGGAGATTTCATTTAAAGCCAAGGACGGCAGTGAAGCGCACGGGTTGTTGGTGAAACCGGTGAACTACGTGGCGGGTACCAAAGTGCCGCTCTTGCTGCGCATTCACGGGGGGCCGAACGGCCAGGATCAGCATTCCTGGACGACGGAACGGCAGATGTTCGCCGCGGCCGGTTACGCGGTTTTGCAGGTGAACTATCGGGGAAGCAATGGGCGCGGGCAACAGTACACGGTTTCGATCGCCGGCGACTGGGGCCATAAAGAGGTGCTCGACCTCCACGCCGGGGTGGATCATGTGGTCAACATGGGGCTGGCGGACCCGGAAAAGCTGGGCGTGGGCGGCTGGAGCTATGGCGGCATTTTGACCAATTATTTGATCGCTTCCGACCACCGATTCAAGGCCGCCACCAGTGGCGCTGGGGTGGCCTTTCCGCTTGCTTTCTACGGCCATGACCAGTACATCAATCAGTACGACAACGAGATCGGACCGCCGTGGCAGAAGGGTCTTGAACCCTGGATCAAAATCAGCTACCCGTTCCTGCACGCCGACCGAATCAAAACTCCGACGCTCTTCCTGGGTGGCGACAAAGACTTCAACGTACCGCTTCTCGGCAGCGAGCAGATGTATCAAGCGCTGCAGAACGTCGGGACGCCGACCCAACTGATCATCTACCCCGGCGAGAACCACGGAATCGCCCGGCCGAGTTTCCAGCGGGATC
>JBBRIO010000363.1:0-5866 GCA_038220855.1 Bryobacterales bacterium
GTCCATCGACCGCGGGTTCAAAAGGCTACTGAATCATCACTTTGATCTCGTTCGAACGCTTCTCGCCAACTTGCACCGCGACGCTTGCCTCTCCGCGGCCGATTAACGAACGCGGAATTGCGATCGTGATCCAATCGACGCCAGCCAAGCCAACCGCGGCTTCGACCGAAATAACCTTCGCCTCCTCGTCGCCGATCGATGCGATATACGCCTCCGCCGCAGGCTGCGAACGGGTGCCCGTCATCGGAATCCGTAGCATCACCGAATCAGTTTCCGGTCCTAAGTCGATGGGAACAGGCTGGCAAGAATCTTCACAGAGGTATGCGGCTCCCTCGGTTGGGGCGTCCCCCCCGATGGATCGCAACACGACGGTGCGAGGGCCGTTTGCACGGGCCATGAATATTGCCGGCGACAGATCCACGATGCGAATCGAGCCCTGCAGCGCCGCTGTCCCAGCCGACTGGATCGAAATCGCAATCGCCTCCCCTGCCGTTACGCTCAAGGGCACGACCAAGTCCACTCGCTTGCCCGATATCTCCACCATCTCCGCCTCAATGCCTGCAACGGATACGGTCGTCGCAGGCGGTAACTCCCTGGGTGCCTCCAACGTGATTCGAGATCCCGGAGCCGTGTCGGTTATCGCTTGCAGCGTCGCGCTGCTTTGGATGCCGCTGATCAGCGTGGGCGAACTCACGGTCAAAGTAACCCGGATGTCCGCCGTGCCATTAGAAGTCTGCGGGGCGGCGATGGTGAAAACGCTTTCGTAGTTTCCCGGGTCCAGTCCCGCGGCATCGACGGTGACTTTGATCGCGGCTGGCGTGGTTCCCACCAGCCGGTCGAGTTTGAGCCAGCGCGCGGTAGGTTGGGCGATCGTGAAGGCTACCGAAGAAGCGCTCGTTACGTTCAGGACCTGTTCAGCCGGCGCACTGGCCCCACTATCCTGACGAAACGTCAATGTCTGCGCGCTGGTGGTCAACGCCGGTCCCGCAAAATCGCTGAACAAATCGTGCGACGGCCAGGTTGGCGATTTCGACTCCGCGTCGGAAAACGCGTTGAAGAGATCGGTGATGATCGTGTCCTCATCCTCCGGGCGCATATTCATCAGCACGACCCAGTCGCGATTGTTCTGCCGCCGGGCGAGCAGGTTGCGCGTGCCGACCGCTCCGCCGGAATGCCACCAGTGAAATTGGCCGCCCGCCAGCGCGGTCAGCCGCCAAGTGAGTCCGATGGGAGTTCCGCCCGGCGTGGTAACGGGGCGTTGCACGATGGAAGCCAGCGAGGCCGCGCTCAACAGAGCGGGACCGCGTCTGCCTTCGAGTGCGTTGATGTACTTCATGACGTCGATCGCATTCCCGATCCAGCCGCCGTAAGCTTCGGCTTGTTCCACCCAGTAGTTGCCGTATTGCCGGTCGAACGGAATAGCCACTCCGGGAACAACGGCCGCGCTGGTTCCGAGCAAGGCCCCGGGGAAGTTGTAGTAGCGGACCTCGTCTGGCTCCTTTTGGGCAAACAGCGATTTGCCGATCTTGAACGATCCCGCCGCGCCGGCCGGCGTCAGCAGCAGCTCTTTCACGGCGTCTTCATACTTCTTTCCGGTGATGCGCTCGATGATCCGGCCTAGCAACAGATAGCCGGTCTGGCTGTAGTAGTAACGGGTTCCGGGCGCAAAGTCGAGTCCTTGGCTGATGGCGAAGCGAGCCATGTGATCGGGGGTGATGGTCGAGCGGTCTACGTTCAGGGCGCGTGCCGCGGAGGTGAACTGCAACGAGGCGTCATCGGGGATCTCTTTAGCCCAGCCTCCGGTGTGCTGCAGCAGTTGCTGGACGGTGATTTGCCTCGTGCGCGGATCCACGGCGATGCCTGGGATTGGGGTGATATTGGGGATGAGGTCTAAGGCGCGGGAGTCGAGAGCCAGCCTGCCTTCTTGAATGAGGCGAAGGACGGTCATGCCGGTTAAGGTTTTGGAGATGCTGGCCATCCGGAAGACGCTGGCGGGTTGGACGAGAAGTCCCCGTTCGCGATCGGCGAATCCGAAGCCCCGGGCAAAGACAAGGCGGCCCTGGTCGGTAATGGCGACCGACGCGCCCGGAATGGCCCATTTTTGCATGACGCTACGGATTGCCGCGTCGTAGGCGGCGAGCTCCGGCACTGCGCGCCCCGTGGCTGGAATCGTGGTGCCGGTCTGGGCGGCAAGTGAAAGGCAAAGGGCCAATAACGGGATGAAGAGACGCATTCATTAAACGAAGCGAGATCGGAGGCAGAAGTGCCTCACCCTTTTCCTGCCCCAGTTATTCCCCACAGAGCCTCGGGAGCTGTCGTTCCACCTCGCGCTTGCGGCCAACGTAGAAATCCCCTTCCTTGCCCCCTTTGTCGACCGCCCGGTACAGACCAAACTCGGGAGTCGAGTTCTGAACCCACCGCGGAATCGTTGTGTGCGCCACCGTAAAGCCGCGTTCGCCCATCGTGGCCACCAGATCCCGATAGCTCAGCTTGTAGCTCAGATACCAGCGGACACACAACAACACAATCTCCTGCTCGAAGTGCCGACCGGTGAAAAGCTGCTGTACGGGTATCAAAGGCGGCATCTGCCCATCATCGCTGACGCCGGACTGCGTTTTGCACCAGAGCCCATGAACTGGCCGTAGCTGTTCCATCTCTCGCTTTCCGCCCTTGCTGACCAACCACTCCATCACGGCGCTAAGGTCTTCCGTGGCGCTGAGCGAGGCCGAGCTGAGTAATATTCCGGCCATCAGGGATAGAGATCGGACCTGCCTGATCCCAGCGTAAGTGGAGAGAGCACAATGAAAACGCCGCTCCGGGTAATTAGACCGGGACTGGGGTGGCCCGGATCGGGAGCTTCCTCGTTTCGGTGACGGTGAAATCCTTGAACAGGCCAAGATGGAAATTAATGAAGGCCTGGCCGAAGAGCACCGCTAGCAGGGTGGATCCGTTTTGGCCGACCTGATCCGGGAAGGTGAAGCAGGCGGGCTTGATGCGGTGGTGGGGCCGAGGTTCCCGCCCGGGGGATTCAACTTCATGCTCGGGGTGCCCAGCAGCGAAATGTTACTGACGTTGAAAGCGGTGTCCGGGATCTTGGCGCTGTTCGAAGCCCGGTCGAAAGTCCTAGCCGCGCGATTACTGTCGCGTATCCTGGCTCGCCTGGAAGCGTACGGGTTGTAGGCGTTGGTAAGGTCGATGCGGGTTGTGAAAACGCGATCCGATGATCCAGACGGGCCTAGTGGGAATTCTTCGAGAACTGCTTTCTGAACGCCGTTATCTCTTCCCTGGAGGGAGGCCAGTCTGTGTCGCATGTGTTGCAGTGGAACTCGAGTAAGCCAGTTGTAAGCGCCTCTTCAAAGGCCTTCTCCGTGAAGATCACGGTTTGATTGTGGTTGTTCGGGCAGATAATTTCAAACTCTATACGTTCGCTCACGATACCTCCTGCGGTTTCCGGATTTTCGCGGTTCGAACCGTGCTTTCAGGGCCGCAACCGCATCTTAGTCAACACCTAAGCTTAGCGCTGAAGTCGCAATGACGCCAAAACTCGGCAGTCTCACGGAAAGTTGCGAACACCGGAGTCGGCAAGAGCAAGGGATCCCGCAAATCCTTCGGACAGAACTTGACCAGCCACTCCTCATCCATCGCAGCAATCGCGTGCAACGCTTCTTTCAAGATTTCCCAGGTCAGATCCCGTAGAGGCTGGCGCAGCCGTGCCAAGTGAATTCGACAGTCAAATTGGAGGCGCTTGCGCACCAAATCCCAGTTTCGGTTGGCGGGAAGGACCACGTGAGTGAACCCCTCGCTAACCGACTTGAGCAGCCCATCCAGCTCAGCTGGCGTGAATGGGCCCTTTTCGTTTGAATCGATCGGTGTCGACCTGAACTCGTGCCCTTCTGGCACTGCTCCCGCCCAATTCCCCGATTCTGCTTTGAGCCTTCGATGGAGACTGATCGGCAGGCCGAAGAGGTGTACCTTCATCGCTTGTCGCGGGTGACCCAGACCACCCACTCCAGCGGGACCCGAAGTTGCAGCAGGTCCTCGATTGGTAGGTTGTCGAGGAAGTTGTAGAGCTCCGCGCGTTGGCCGACGCTGTGCGTTTTGGTCGGCATTGATTCTTTTGCAGGTCCATCGTCCGAGCGCGATATTCCACTGCACCATCGCTCTTCCGGAACTCCGTTGGCATTTGCCCAAGCGGCGACATGATCAGTGATTTGCTTTTGC
Organism: Bryobacterales bacterium; assembly: GCA_038220855.1. Lineage (GTDB taxonomy): Bacteria > Acidobacteriota > Terriglobia > Bryobacterales > Bryobacteraceae. The sequence continues at coordinate 4,222 of JBBRIO010000363.1, forward strand.
AGGAATCGGTTCCATGCGTGCATGACCGCGGGATTCTCTCGCAACCGGCGAGCGAACTCATTGAAGATCGCCGTGCCCGATGCTTCTAGAGATCCGAGCAACGGACCTTTGACGCTAGCGGGTTGCTCCTCGGCAAACGCTTTCCGCCATGCTATCTGGCTTTCGCGCGACACCGGCTCAATGACGACTCCTTTGCGCGTCGTGGATATTTGCTCGACGAAGATTTTATCTTCGGTCGCATCGTACAGTCGCGTTGTCCCCGCAATCGAGAATTCGATGAACGCACGCCAGAAATAACGGCGTAAACGAGGTAAAGGACGAGCTTAGGCTGAAAGCAGATCACCAGCCGTCGATGGGGCCAGCAACATATCGCTGCCAATTCGAATTTGGACGGCGACCTCAGGTACTGTTTTCACGAATTCGAGAAAATTCTTCAGCCCGTAATCGCTCTCACTGAATACGGAGTCTTGCTTGGCTGCCTCTGCGAGGAGTTGAGCTTTCACCAGCGCCCCGGGTACTGGGCTGTGACGCTTGTCGTACAATCCCTGAACGATGCCGACAAGGAGAGTCCGGGCGTCCTCAATTTTCAGAAGAGACGCCCTGTAATCTTATGACAAAAAGGGTCGCCTTTGGAGCGACCCTTTTTGGAGGTGATTTGATATTCTCAATCCACCCAATAAAATTATATGCTCGCCTGACCTTTGCAGTGGCTGGCTTTCGCCAAAACGTGAGATCCTTCAATTCGCTAGCGAGTCACGAATAGAAACCCCACCCCCGCTTGATCCCTTCCGCGTGAGCGCATTAAGCACATCACCGGAATCAAACTACGATCCCGTGGATTGGCAGACCTTGTCAACCCTGAAGCTGAGCCGTCAAACCCAGCGTTCGCCTTTTGTTCGCAACACGCCCAGCACTATGTACCTGTGCAAATGTAGGGAAACTATCCCCGCCAGTTTGAGTTCGGATTCCCTGTCCACTGCGAGTACAGATCATTACCGGGTCATAATAGCGGCGAGAGAAACACACTTTCAGCTCTTTTTGGCACTAATCAAAACCTCATTCACAAGGTATTCAGATTTATTTTCAGCTCGTAACCCATTGTTTCTAATAGGAGCCGACCTCTCCCCGCCCTGAATCATCCCCCGAATGCTTGACACCCGTGTGATAGGATTTTTACACAAGGCGCTAGTTTGCGTCGGCCTCTAATCGGGTCGAAGCAAACAGCGCCTTTTCTGTTTCCACAGGAGAAATCAAGGTGAAAGAACTCACGGATGAACAAAAATTGAGCCGAGCCGAGCGTTCCCGGCTCAACGGTCGAAAAAGCAAAGGCCCCGTCACCCCGGACGGCAAGTATCGAAGCTCCATGAACGCGATCGCCACCGGCGAGCACGTCGAGCTTCACAAAGAGGACTTACCCCCATTTTTCGCCGTCCTGACCACGGATGATCGGCAAGCGTACGTCCGGTCCCATCAAAGTCACATGCGAAAGTTCCGGCCAGACTCGGAACTCGAACTCGGCATACTCCGCCGCATGGTCTGCGCCCTGTTTCAGTATGATCGGTTCACCAGTCTATCCACGGAGGCCTTGCAACGCGATCTCGATCAGGTCCTGCGCGAATATCCGTCCCTGAGCATGGGCGAACAG
>JBBRIO010000364.1:0-5851 GCA_038220855.1 Bryobacterales bacterium
CGTCTCGGCTGTATCGTCGCCTCGTCTATCAAGATCAGATTGCCACCACTGTAACCGCGGAGAACGAACGGCTCGAGATCGCCGGGATGTTTTCGATTACCGCGACGGTGAAGCCGGGCGGGAGCGTGGCGGCGGTGGAGAAAGCGGTGAACGAAGAGTTGGCTCGGTTCTTGAAAGATGGCCCGACGGCGGCCGAGTTGGCACGGGCCAAGACCCAAGGGATGGCTGGCTTTCTGCGCGGCGTGGAGCGGATTGGCGGATTCGGCGGGAAATCGGATGTGTTGGCGACCTGTGAGGTCTATACCGGCAACGCCGGTTGTTATGAAGACTCGATCCGATGGACGAACGAGGCGACGGCGGACGAGGTGAAGTCCGAGGCGAATTCGTTCCTCGGAAAGGGCGCGTATATTCTCGAAATTCAGCCGACCCCGACCTTTAAGGCGTATTCGAAAGACATTGATCGGAAGGAGCTACCGAAGCCCGGTCCGACGCCGGCGTTGCGGATGCCTGCCCTGCAGCGGGCGACGCTTTCGAATGGGCTGAAACTGATTTTGGCGGAGCGGCATGAGACGCCGGTCGTGAACTTTAATATGCAGTTGGACGCCGGCTACGCGGCCGATCAAGGTGGTTTGGCCGGCGCGAGCGGCGTGGCGATGCGCATGGTGCTGGAAGGGACGAAGCGGCGAAGCTCGTTGCAGATTAGCGACGAGTCGGCAAACCTGGGGGCCAACCTGAGCGCGGGTTCGAACCTGGATATGTCGTCGGTGTCGCTATCGGCGTTGAAGATGAATCTGGATGCTTCGCTTGATCTGTTTGCCGACGTGGTGTTGAATCCGGTGTTTCCGGAGGCGGATTTCAAGCGGGTTCAGGCGCAGCAAATTGCTGCAATTCAGCGCGAGAAAGTGCAGCCGGTGGCGCTGGCGCAGCGCGTTTTGCCGGGCTTGTTGTATGGGAAGGACCACGCTTACGGGAATCCGCTGACGGGCAGTGGTACGGAAGAGAGCGTGAAGCAGATGACTCGGGCGTCGCTCGAGAAGTTCCATGCGACGTGGGTGAAGCCGAACAACGCGACGTTGCTGGTGGTGGGCGATACGACGATGGCCGAGATTCAACCGAAATTGGAGAAGTTGTTTGCGGGTTGGAAGAGCGGGGTGGTGCCGAAGAAGAACCTGGCCACGGTGGCTCCGCTCGACAAGACGACGATCTACCTGATCGATAAGCCGGGGGCGGTGCAGAGCATGATTCTGGCGGGCCACCTGGCACCGCCGCGGGCGAATCCGAACGAAGCGGCGATCGATGTGATGAACACGATTCTCGGCGGTGCCTTTACTTCGCGGCTGAATATGAACCTGCGGGAAGACAAGCACTGGGCCTACGGCGCGCAGACGATGGTGCTTGGCGCGCGGGGGCAACGGACCTTTATGGCCTATGCGCCGGTGCAGAGTGACAAGACGAAAGAGTCGCTGCAGGAGATTGACAAAGAGCTGCGGGCGATCATCAAGGATCGGCCGGTAACCGACGAGGAGGTTACGAAGAGCAAGCTGAATTTGACGCTATCGTTGGCCGGTGAGCGGGAGACGAAGAGTGCTGTGTTGGGAGATATTGCCGAGATCAATCGGTACGGACTGGCCGAGGATTATTTCACGACGTACGCCCAGCGCGTGAACGCTCTGGAACATAAGGATATCAGCGCCGCGGCAGAGATTGTGTTGCGGCCGACGCGCATGGTTTACGTTGTCGTGGGCGATCGGGCGCAGGTGGAAAAGGGCCTGAAGGAGTTGGGATTCGGCGAGGTAAAAATGATGGATGCCGACGGGAACGTGCTTCCCTAGTCCAAGATGTCCCGCACCCACGGGAGTTCGCGGTGGCGGCCCAAAAAGGCGTATAGCCAGGACGGGCCGCGGCCTACCAGGGCGGCGAGTCGGTCGACGCTATAGTCCGGGTGGCGCTCGTGGGCCAGTTCGACCACACGCAGACGGGCCGTTTCGAGGTTGTGGTCCAGGTCGCACCATTGCGGGTCTTCGGTGGGGGTTTGATAGGGCATCGGCCCCGGTTGGCGGGCCGGCCTCCCAACCTGAGTGGTCACTTCGTCCAGCAACGCTTTCGTCCACCCGTCCTGCACATGCTCGCGTAACTCCTGGCCCACCGCCAACGCCCTTTCAGCGGCCAATCGATGGCCCTCGACTGCTTCGCAATTGGCTAGCAAGGCCCAGCCTCTGGCCCGAAGCGCTCGACCGCCGTCGAATTGTTCCAGTAACTCGGTCAGTTGCAGCCGAGCCGCTCCGGCTTGCCCGTCGACCATGGCTAACTCCGCTCGCAGAAGCCGCCACTCCGGCTCTCCCGCGTTGCCTAATCGTTCGATACCCGCTTCGGCGCCGCCCCGGTCACCGGAGCGCAACAGGCAGCCGACCAATTCGGTGGCGGCGACCGTTGCGAGTGGCCCGGCGTCGTTTCCGGCGTGTCGCAGGAGGGCGTCCAGCTTTCGTTTCAACCCCGTGAGGTCCAAGGCGAGCGGCTGGCCGATTTGCCGCCGTCGGGCTTCGGCAACCAAGGCAAAGGTCTCGGCCAGGAAGGCGTGTCGACTGTTCCGCGGTGCCAGCCACTCGGCCAATTCCTTTAGCCGGGAGGCTTGGTCGGCCAGCCTTTCGCCGGCCGCCGGTCGAAGCTCTTCGACGAGCACGGCGGCGCTTCGGCTATAGACTTCGAGACTCTTGCGCCAAGTCTCCTGGCCCAGTTGGGCGAGAATTTGATGAGCCGCGATGAGCCACGCCCGGGCTTCGACATACCGCCCGCGGGAAAGGGCGATTCCGCCGTGTCCGAAGCCCAGGACACGCGCGGTAGTAACCCGGCTATAGATCAGTTCCCGGCGATATCGATCGGGATTCGTCGCTTGGTACCGGGTCTGCTTATCTTCGAAACGCCGCCGGGTTTGGTCGAGCGCGGCGTCGAAATCCCAAGCTGCCTGGTTCAACTGTCCCTGGTTTCTCCGCCAAAGGCCCTGGTAGTAGTGCAACAACGCCATCGTCCCGTGGCACGGGAAATCCGCCGCCGCCAAATGCCCTTCGACGAAGTCACGGAGCTTATTCAGGGCCCGTTCGGCCTGGGGCCAGGCAGGGCCGCGCAGGCGGGCGATGACGTAGGCGAGGCAACACCAAACACGCTGGCGCAGCAGTCGACGGGTCGCTTCGCGGTCCGCCGCCGCGGCTAATTCGCGATGCCATCCGCCCGACTCGGCCAGCAACTCCTCCACCGTTGGTTCGAGCAGCGCGGCTGCCTCGGGCGCCCGGCCCATGGCATCGAGGTAGTCCGCCGCCAGGCCCAGCGCCTTCAGCCGGATGCGATTGTTTCCGTCGGCTCTCCGCTTGCGGTGGACGGCGAGCAGTTGCAATAATTCGGCTGCCGTCGAGTCGAGTTCGGGGCCGAAGGCGGAGGCGCGCATCCGGGCCTGAAAGGGGTCAACCAGCACGGCGAGTCGCGTTTCCAGAAACATGGATTTAATATTACAGAAAAATAGAGAGAGTGGAAGACCCGAGCATTTCCAGGCTTAATGGGGTCAGAACAAGAGAACATACAATGCAAAACCAAAACCTCTACGAATCGCTCACCCGCTTTCCACTCGAGCCGTCCTTTTCGGAACGGCTTCGCCGGGAGAATCGCTGGAGCCCGACCTACACGGCCCGAGCCGTGGCTGAGTACAAGCGGTTCGTCTACCTTGCGGCGGTCTCGCCTAACCCGGTCACCCCTTCTGAGGCGGTCGACAAAGTCTGGCACCTGCACCTCGTCTACACCCGGTCTTACTGGCAGGACCTCTGTGCCGGCCTGCTGGGCCGCCCGCTCCACCATGACCCCTCGGCGGGCGGCGGAAGCGAAGCGACCAAGTTCGTGAACTGGTACGAGGCCACCAAAGCTCTTTACCGGCAGGAGTTTGGCGAAGAGCCGGCGTCGGACCTCTGGCCCGCTACGGCGGACTGGATTCTTCCGCAATCGAGTTGGTGGAGGCGGCTCCGGTCTATCGAAGTCTTTCCGGTGGTGCTGCCGGTGCTCGGAATCTGGGCGGGCAATTGGGTGCTCCCCTTCGTGGTTGCGGCCTTCGTCCTCGCCGTGGTTATCCGGGTTGTTGCCGGTCAATTTACCGATGAAGGGGATGACCGCAAGAAGCGGAAAGAAGCTGCTGATTGTGACATCAGCGGCCTCGATGTTGGCTCTTCAAGTTCCGAGTGCGGCGACAGCAACGGCGGAGATTGTGGTGACGGAGGCGGCGGTGGTTGTGGCGGCGGCTGTGGCGGCGGAGACTAACGCGGATACGATCGTCGCGGATCCAAGCGATCATAGAGCGATGGTTGACCTTGCCCAGATCCAAGCCGCTGCCGGGCGCATCGCCGGCTCCGTTTCCCTTTCGCCCCAAGTCCGTTCGGAAGAGCTATCGCAGCTCACCGGCAACGATATCTACCTGAAGCTTGACAACCTCCAGATGACGGGCTCGTTCAAAGAGCGCGGAGCCCTGAACAAGATCCTGACGCTCTCGCCGGAGGAGGCGGCCCGCGGCGTTATCTGCGCTTCGGCCGGGAACCACGCGCAGGCCGTCTCCTACCACGCCACCAAGCGGGGAATCCGCGCTTTCATCTACATGCCGTTGCACACGCCGCGGGTAAAGGTGACGGCTACTCGTCGTTACGGTGCGGAAGTTATCTTGCACGGCAGCAACTACGACGACGCATTTGCCGAAGCGCGTCGTCGCGCCGACAGCGACAATCTGACGTTTCTTCACGCCTTTGACGACCCTGCCGTCATCGCCGGCCAAGGGACTCTCGGCCTCGAAATGCTCGCCCAGGAACCGACGCTGGAAGCCATTGTCTGCCCGATCGGTGGCGGCGGTCTAATCGGCGGCCTCGCATGTGCGGTAAAGTCGATCCGGCCTGACGTGCGAATCATCGGCGTGCAGACCGCGCGGCTGCCTTCGATGCGCGCGGCGCTGGAACACCGTGAGCCGGTGACGATCCCGCGGGCGACCACCGTCGCCGACGGCATTGCGGTCCGCCGGGCCGGGGACCACACCTATCCGCTCGTCCGCCGCTATGTTGACTCGATTGTCACCGTGGAAGAAGAGGAGATTGCCAAAGCCATTCTTCTGCTGCTCGAACGCGAAAAGACGTTGGCGGAAGGGGCCGGCGCGGCTGCATTGGCCGCGGTTCTGCACGACAAGACCGGGCTCACCGGGCGCCGCATCGGGGTTCTCGTCTGCGGCGGCAATATCGACGTTACGCTGCTCAGCCGGATCATCGAACGGGGCCTCGTGAAGGACGGGCGCCTGGTTCGGCTCCGCATCCATCTGCCGGACCATCCGGGCAGCTTGCATCGGCTCACCCATGTGATCACCGAGAACGACGCGAACATTGTCGAGACGTTACACGACCGCGCTTACTACGGCGTAAACCTCGGCGATACGGTGATCGACATTACGATGGAGACTCGCGGCCCCGAGCACATCGCGAGCCTGATGCAGTCTCTGCTCGACGCTGGCTTCCCGCACGACCGGGTGCTGTAGCTAGTCGATGCGAACCGGTTTGCGTCGCTCGACGTACGGCGCAAATCGGACTCGATCTTCCTCGCCTAAACGCACCGGCTTGCCGTCGGTAATCCGCACAAACAGCCCGCGTTGGGTGGCTTCGGCGACCTCCTCGCCTCGTTGATTCGTGAGTCGATAATGCACCATTGCGGAGGCCTTTCCGAAGTCTCCGAGCCACGCTTCCAGCGTCACCCGGTCGCCGAAATGAACTGGCCGCTGGTAGACGATGGAGGTCGCCGCGACGATCGGGGTGATTCCCCTTTTTGCGACGTCGGCAACGGACAG
>JBBRIO010000365.1:0-5805 GCA_038220855.1 Bryobacterales bacterium
TCGTACTCGTCGTACACCCTGCCGAACAACGGCGCCATTTGCCGGGGAGAGTAGGCCAGCACCCCGGTATTCATGCCGATCTCGAAATCGGAAGGCCTTCCAAAAGAAGTGTGGTAGGGCACCTTGTAAACGTCTCGCCACGACAAGGTCACGAAGGGGGGAAGCGACGCGCCGGTCAGCACGCCCACCTTGTCGTCTGGCACCCCCGCTAGCAAATCCCCCGCGTTCGCATTGTTAATGACGATATCGCTATCCACCCACAAGATGCGGTCGTACTCTTGCGCCCACGGCTGCCTTGGGATAATGCATTTCTGCCATGCCGGGCTCCTCAATGCCGCCCGCTCCGAAAAGTCCAACGGTTCGGTAATCACGATCAAGTCCAACCCGAAGCGTTCCGCGTAGAGGCGCCAACCGGCCTCGGCGTACTGACGCCAAAAGTTAAGATATCGATCCCCAATTGCTAACGTCACCAGCGCTCGCTTCATACGTTCCCGAGTCTAGCATTGCTGATACAATCAGGTCCTAATGACTCGGCGTACTCTTGCTTATCGCGGCGCGGCCATGTTCACCGCTGCCTCTTACGGACGAATTCTCGGTGCCAACGACCGCATCAACCTCGGCCTCATCGGCTGCGGCGACCGGGGAGAGTCCGTCTCCTCCGTCTTCACCGGCACAAAGCAGATCGACCTCACGGCCGTTTGCGATATCTACGGGGCCAAGATCGATAAACTCCAAACCAGGAACCCGAACGCCAAGGGCTTTAGCGACCATCGCAAGCTGCTCGAACAAAAGAACGTCGATGCCGTCCTCATCGCTACCCCCGACCATTGGCACGCCGCCACCGCCATTGATGCCCTCAACGCCGGCAAAGACGTCTACGTCGAAAAGCCCCTTTCGCTCACGATCGAAGAAGGGCCCCGCGTCGTCAAAGCCGCCCGCATCAACAATCGCATTTGCCAGGTCGGCATGCAGCAGCGCTCCGGCCAAATCTATCTCCAGGCCAAGCGGGAATACTTCGACACGAAGAAACTCGGCAAAATCACCCTCGTCCGCACCTGGTGGCACGGCAACACCTACCACCTCCGCAAGGCGCCCACTTCGCTTTCCCCCCAACCTTCGAACCTCGATTGGGCCCGGTTCCTCGGCCCGCTCAAATGGCGCGACTACGATCCGCAGCAGTACTTCAATTTCCGCGCCTACCTCGACTACGGCGGTGGCCAAGTCACTGACCTCTTCACCCACTGGATCGATGTCGTCCACATGTTCATGAATCAGGACAACCCCATTGCGGCCAGCGCCGCCGGCGGCGTCTATCACTACAAGGACGGCCGAACCGCCCCGGACACGATCAACGTTCTCCTCGAATATCCGAACGATTGGACCGCCACTTTCGAAGCGACCCTCGCCCCCGGCATCAAGGGTGCCGCCATTGAGTTCTGCGGCACCGAAGGCAAACTCTACATCACCCGCGGCGAGTTCATCTTCACCTCCGCCGAGCGCAATGCGGTACCGGTCACCGTCAAGAGCCCCCGCGACCAAACCATCGACCACGTCGAGAACTTCATCGACTGCTGCCGCACCCGAAAACTGCCCAACGGCGACGTCTATATCGGCCATCGGTCCGCTGCCGCGTCCCATCTCGGCAACATCGCTTACCTGCAAAAACGCCGCCTAAACTACAATCCCGACCGCGAGGAAATTCTTCCGCTGTAGTGCGGGTTTCTGCCCCTCGTTTCCGCGTGGTACCTTTGAGGCCATATGAGGCAACTTCAGCCCGTGATCTGGATGAAAGGGACTCTGCTTAGTCCCCAACATCTCCAGACACAGGATCGGTTCATCGAATCAACTCTTCGTTTTCAAACCGAAGCCCTTTCCTTCGCGGCTTGGGGCTTTGAAGGCGTACGCATCGACCACGAGCAATTGTCGAACGGCAACCTCGCGGTCGCCGAAGCCCGCGGCATGCTGCCCGACGGTCTCATGTTTGACATCCCGGCGACCGATCCGCCGCCGCCGCCGAAGTTACTCGCCGAGGCCTTCGACCCGGATCAGAAAGAGCTCGACATTTATCTCTGCATCCCGGAAGCCCGCATCCCGGGAATGAACATCTCGCTCGCCACGAAGAAGGACGCCGCTACTCGCTACTACGCCGACGTCGCCCTGCTCCGCGACGAAAACAACGGCACGATCGAAAAGCCCGTTCAGGTCGCCCGGAAAAACTTCCGGCTCCTAACCGGGAACGAAGCCCGCGAAGGCTACTCCACCATTCGCGTCGCCCGCGTCAAACGCCACGCCACCGGCACCCTCGAACTCGATCAACGCTTCGTCCCGCCGCTGCTCGATGTCGAAGGCAGTGAGTACATCATGGCGATCACCCGTCGCCTCGTCGAAATCCTCGCCGCCAAAAGCTCGATGCTCGCCGGTAGCCGCCGCCAGAAAAATCTCAGCCTCGCCGATTTCGGCACCGCCGATATCGCCAATTTCTGGCTCCTGTATACGATCAACTCCCACTTCCCCATCTTCCAGCACCTGCTCGAAGTGCGTCGCGGCCACCCCTCGAAACTCTACGAAACCATGCTCTCGCTCGCCGGGGCCATGACCACGTTTTCGACGACACTCCATCCCCGCGATCTGCCGAAGTACGACCACGACAACCTGGCTGGCTGCTTCAGCGAGCTCGATGACATGATTCGGAATCTGCTCGAAACCGTCATCCCGAGCAACTTCATTTCGCTGCCGCTCAAGCTCCTCCAGCCCTCCATTTGGGGCACGCCGCTAGCCGAAGATCGCTTCCTGAAGAATACCCGCTTGTATCTTGCGGTCACCTCGGAGATGAACGAAGCCGACCTCATCACCAAGGTTCCCCATCTCATCAAACTCTGTTCGGCGAACCACGTTGAACATCTAGTACGCCAGGCGCTCCCTGGCGTGCCGCTAACTCATGTGCCCAAGCCCCCCAGCGGCGTCCCCGCGAAGCTGAACTCGCAGTACTTCAGCCTCGATCAAGCTCCCGGCGGGATGGCATGGGAAGCGATTACTCGTTCCCGGAACCTGGCGGCGTATGTTCCAGCAGACTTTCCCCGTCCCCAACTGGAACTGATAATTCTTCTTCCAGAAGGATCGGCGCGCTAAGCCGAAACGGCTGCCGCTCCCAATACGTCAACGACCGCCACGCCCATTCCAGCGGGCCGAAACGGTAGTGCCGCAGCCAGATCGGGCTCACGATCAGTTGCACCATCCAGATGGCCGCCACGATGTAGTAAAGCTGGTGCCGCTCCAGCTTCCCGTACCAGCCGAATCCATAGCCCCCGTAGAAAATCGTCGTGCAAATCAGCGTGTCGAGAATGTAGTTGCTGAACGCCGTCTGACCCACCGCGGCCAGGCGGCTCGTGAGCCAGACCATGCGGCCGGCCTTCACGATGAGCACGAGTAGCGCCACGTGCCCCAACGCCACCAGCACCCGCCCGAGTTGGTAAAACCCGAACGCGTACCAGGATGTGAAAATCTCCCAGTTCGCCGCCGCCATCCGCCAAGCTAGCATTGCGTTCAACGTCAGACCCAGCCCATATCCCACCGCCAGCAACTTCGCGTAGAAGCCCACGCCTCGGTCGCCCGTCAGAACCCCGGCTTTGTACAATCCCATCCCCAATAGCAGGAACGACAGCACATCCCAACTCCCGGGCGAATAGTACGGCCCTGAATGCCACTCTCCCACGGTCGCCATTCTTCGTATGAAGTTGGCCGCGTAATTCCCACGGTATGCCTCCACATCTTTAGCAATCTTCTCGGGCTCTGGGAGCCAATCTCTGTTCCGGCCCTCCCACTGCTCTTTGTCCTTCTTCTGCTCGTCGGTTAACTTCCCGCCATCCTTTTCCAGTTTCTGCGCCGCGACGGCCTTGTCCCGCAGGACGGGCAACTGGCTGGCCTCGTAGACCCCCACCCCTGACATAATCGCGATCAGTAGTAATCCAATGCCGATCAGGGTCCGCGCGCTCAACTTCCGCAACGGATACAGAATCAGTGACGACAGGGCGTAGTAGTAGAGAATGTCTCCAATCCAAAGGAAATAGGCGTGGATCATGCCAAACAGCATCAGCCATAGATTCCGCCGGTAGTAGATATCCGCGGTGTCCGAACCTTCTCGCGACGTCAGTAGAACGACTCCGGCCCCGAACAACAGCGAGAAGATCGCCCGCATCTTGCCGTCGAAGACGACGATCTGCAGGAACCAAGCCCACCAATTCAGATCCGCCGTTCCCCCCATCACGTTGGGATTCGCTTCGGCTGCTGCCGGCATCGAGAAGCTCAGAATATTCATCAGCAGGATGCCTAACAGCGCGAAGCCGCGCAGGACATCAATCGTCAGAATTCGATCTTCACTCCGAACCGGGGCAGCGGATGGCATGCCCCATTATCGTACCGCCCGATCTTACTTCTTCAGCGCGAACACTAACACCACGACGATCGCGACCACGAGCAAACCGACGAACAACAGGATCGGAACCAAATTGGATTTTGGCGCGGTGACCTGGACCGAGGGCATCTGCGGCATTTGCGGCATCTGGGGAGCCTGCATTTGGGGCATTTGGGGGATTTGGGGGGCCTGCATCTGCGGCATTCCCGGCACGTAAGGCATTTGCGGAGCCTGCGGCATTTGTGGCATCTGCGGAGCCTGCGGCATTTGCAGATCCGCTAAATTGAAACTGACACCAGGCGCCGGCGGGGCGGAGCCGCCTCCCGCGTCCGGCGCTCCTGGGCCCTTGGGTGCCGCAAACATCCGGGTATATTCGCTCGGGCCCGGCGCTGCCTGACCCCCACCGGGCCCACCAGGAGCCGAGAACTTGGGAGCCGAAAATGCCTGCGTCGCCCCGGACTGCGCTGTATTGCCGGCCGAGGACGGGAAGTTGGGAGTAGGCGGGGCAGAGGCTGCCGGAGGAAACACCGGGCTCTTCGGCTGTGCTGGACTCGCCATCGGCGCACCAAATCCACCTGATGCCGGGGGCGGACCACCGGCTGATCCCGGTGTCCCGAACATGCTCGTAAATTGTCCAGGAGCTTCCACCGCCTTGGGTAGGGGCAAGCCCGACCCGGCGTTCGGCAGGCCCCCACCCATTCCGCCACTATCCGGGAACTGGGAGGGCATGGCAAGCGGCGCGGGCGGGGGCAGTCCTGAAGATGGCGATGCCGAAAACATCCGCGTAAACTCGCCCGGGCCTTGCGACGCAGCGCCCGGGCCCTTGGCGGGGATTGACGCAACAGGAGGCGCTGCTGTCGGCGGCTGGGCCCCAACGGTGGGCGGTGTCGCGGGCGGGGCCGACGAAGAGTTGAACATCATCGTAAACTCGCCCGGGCCTCCCTTGGCCGATTGCGCTGGGGCAACTGGCGGAGCAGCGGCGACAGGCGGAGCCGCCGACGGAGTCGAAAACATTCTGGTGAATTCGCCCGGTGCCGCGGCTGGAGCGCTCGACATCGAAGTCCCTGGCTTATCCCGCGAGGGTACCTGGAACAGCTTCATGAAGTCGTCGTCGCGAGCCCCCGCTCCGGTTGGCTGCTTGGCGGAGCCATCAGGTGCCGAGGTCGCCGAAAACATTTGCGTAAATTCGCTGCGGGCGGGTGGAACCGGCTTCACTTCCGAACTGCTGGAGCCGGGAGGCACCATCGCTCTGAATGGAGGCAGCGTCTCGCCGCGCTCAATTGCCCCGGGTGCGATCGGTGCTCGGAACGGCGGCAGTGTTTCGCCCCGTTCGAGGGCACCCGGTGATACCGGTGCGCGAAATGGGGGGAGGGTCTCCCCTCGCTCAATCGCCC
>JBBRIO010000366.1:0-5790 GCA_038220855.1 Bryobacterales bacterium
TCCAAATCTCCGTTTTCCAGCAACACCCCGGCGTAGTTATTGAGCAGTTCGGCGGTCGAGTTGCCCTGCGCCAGGGCCGCTTCAAAATAGACGACGCTTTCGGCGCCCAAACCATGCTCGGCCAGAGCCGTGGCCAAATCGACGTAATTGCGCTGGAGCCCCTGCCCGAACCACTTTCCAGCAAAGGGCAGAGCCGGCCGGCTCGTCGCCGCCAGATCCGCCAGGATGGCCGCACTTGGGGTTACGCCTTTGTAAACCTTCAAGACCCGTCCTTGCTCGTCGAGGAGAAAGCTCATCGGCAGACCGATATCCTGCCGCCGATCGAAGAGGTGACGATGAAACAGATTCCAGGCAGCGATTTGGCGTGGAGTGGGATAGAGCATCACAAACGGCGCATCGGGCTTCCTGGTTTTGTCGTCATCCACGGAAGCGACGACGAACTCCAGGCCGGCGGACCGGAGACGCTGGGCGGCAGATTTCCACTCGGCCATCTCCCGCTTGCAGGGGGGGCACCAAGAGGCCCAGAAGCTGACGAGAAGGCGCTTACCCCGGGGCAACCCGGCAAGAGCCGGTGCCTGCACAGGCTCCACCAACCAAAGTGTTCCTGGTGCCGGTTCCGAGTTCCCTGCCCCATGAATGGGCTCCGCGGTGATTGGTTCGAGAGCGGTTCGGCCTTCGGTGAGGCGAAGCAAGCCGCTCGAGGGGGTTCCGCGCAACGTCTGCCGATTTCCGCCGGGCCAGACGATCGTCAGCAACTCTGCCTGCTCGCCGGGCTCCAACGCAAAATGCAGGCGGCGCGAGGACTGCGAGAGGTAACCGGCGCCGGCCTGGACGATCCGGAGGAGCTTTCGTCCCCGGTTCGTGGTTAGCTCCGCGACGGCTCCGATGGCATCGCGGTTGGACTTTCCCCCGCTTCCCCGGAGTTCGAGCAAGAGACTCCGCCGGGCGGCTGGTTGGTTTCGCCACAGTTGCAAACGGGGAGCGGTACGGGAGACGAGAGCGAGATCGAGGGCACCATCGCCATTGAGGTCAAGCGTGGCGAAGGCGCGACCGTCCCCGGCCGAATCCAGTCCGGTGAGGAACGACTCCTCTTCAAAGCGCCCATCGCCCAGGTTGCGGTAGCAGACATCGCGTTCCCTGCCGCTCCAGGAGCCGTCGGAACGGATCAAAAGATTTATGGCGCGCCAGCCTTCCTGGTAAGCGCGGGAGCCGGCGAGTTTCTGAGGGGTTTGCGACACGACCTGCCGCCAGAAGAAGCTTCACAAATCGTGGGTGTCAGGCCCGGTGACGAAGCCGTTGGTGACGAAGATGTCGAGCCGGCCATCGTTGTTATAGTCCCAAAAGCCACTCGACCAGGCCCATCGGCCAAACTCGACGCCGGCTTGGCGGGTGACGTCGCGAAACGTTCCGTCCCCGATGTTTTTGAAGAGCGAGTTGCCTCGGGCCTGCCGCTGAAACGCCTCCCGGACGGTTTGGTCAGCGGCGACAGCGGCGAACGCCGGATTGAACGTGAGGCGCTGCCCCGCGCTGGACCACATATTGCTGACATACAGATCGAGCAAGCCGTCGCCATCATAGTCGCCCCAGGCGACCGACATGCCGGCTCCGGGATCCTCGACGCCGGCCTTGGCGGCTACGTCGGCAAAGGTGCCGTCACCGTTGTTGTGGTAGAGATTGTTCCGGCCGAAATCGTTGGCGACGTAAAGATCTGGCCAACCGTCGTTGTCGTAGTCGGCCCAAGAGGCGGCGAAGCTGAAACGGTTGTTGTTTTGCATCATTCCGCTTGTGGCGGTGACGTCGTCAAAGGTTCCATCGCCGCGATTGCGGTAGAGGAAGTTCGGGGGGCCGTTGGTGGCATCGTAGTACGGCGTGGGCGCGTTGTAGTTGGTGCCGGAGAGCCAAAAGTCGTAGGCGCAAACGTAAAGGTCGAGGTGACCGTCGCGGTCATAATCGGCGAGCGCGACGGAGGTAAGGGTAGCGCCGGAGAGCTTGAATCCGGTCTTTTCCCGCAGCGTATACTTGCCCTTTCCGTCGTTGAGGAAGAGCAGGAGGCGAGTGCCGGCGACAACGACCAAGTCCTGATCGCCGTCGTTGTCGAGGTCCCCAAACAGGGCCATGGTGGACCCGTCCAATACGTCGACGCCGGCGGCAACGGTAGCGTCGTCGAAGGTTCCATCGCCGTTGTTCCGATAGAGCCGATTGGGAAGGCCGGCCGGTTGGCAGACGTAGATGTCTTCGCGGCCATCGCCGTCGTAGTCGGCGACGGCGATGCCGTTGTGCCCGTAGACGTCGATGCCGGTGGCTTCATCCAATTGGGTTCGCCAATGATCCAGGCTTTGCGCCAGTTGATGCCGGAAGGAGGAGTTGTGCCCGAGGGCTTTCCGGGTAATGTCGGTGAAGCGGGTGGTGTTGGCACTTGCTTCCCGCAGCGCTTCTGGTTGGAAGGACCGAAGCTTCCAGCCCTGGCCGCCCTTCTCGAAAGTAGCGGCGGCGTGACCGAGGAGCGAAAGGAGGCGGCCATCTTTGGCTTCGCCGCCGAGTTCCACGCGGAGGCGGAGGGTGGTGGTTACTTCGGTGGAGCGGGTCCGGTTGCTGGATACGATTTTGAGTTCGGTCAGCGTGAGAAGGCGAAAGCGGTCCAAGATGCCGGTTGGCCACGGTAGACTCGCTTTGTTCTTCTGGATCCAGGAATTGATGGCCTCGTAGTCCTGTTCGCCGATCCAATCGTCTTTGGCGGCATCGGTCCGCGCGAGGATGCGAGCGACTTCTGGTGCCCGGGGCGGTTTGGCGGGGATCGGAAAGCTTTGAGCGTGGAGGAGGAAAGTACCGAGAGACCCGAAAAAAGCTACGGCTAGAATCCGCACGTGGTTAGAACTCGAAGCGGAGATTCAATTGAATTTGCCGGCCGGTTCCCCGGGTGCTGTTAATTCGGCCAAAGTCACCCCGGCCGCGGACGGCGGCGGGAGTGGTGAAATTGGGGCGATTGGGGACGTTAAAGAAGTCGGCGCGGAATAAGAGTTTGTACCGCTCGGTGAAGTTCCACTTTTTGTTGACCGAACTATCGATGTTGATCTGACTCGGCCCGAAGCCCAGGTTGCGGGCGGCATTGCCAAAGTTTGCCAGGCCGGGGGCGGCGAAACAGGCGGTGTTGAACCACTGATTCAGGTAAGTGTTCCGAGACCGGCTCCCGTCGATAGTGGGGTCGCAGGTAAGATTCGGCCGCGGACTGCCGGAGAAGGTATTGGAGAGGTTCGTCTGTTCGATCGCTCCCCAGGGCGCACCGACGTGCATCTCCGCGATGAGGCCAATCGCCCAGCCGCCGGCGACGGCGTTCAGGAACGAATTTTTGATATCCACCCGCTTGCCTTTTCCAATGGGCAACTCATAGACACTGCTGCCGATGATGCGGTGGCGGAGATCGTTACCGGAGTAGGACTTGTCGAGGGAGCGCAATTCCGGATGGGTGTAGCCGTTGCCTTCGCCGCCGGCGAACTCGTTTCCGCCTTCGACATTGTCGAGGTATTTCGACCAGGTATAGTTTGTCAGCAGGTTGAACCCGCTGGCGAACCGGCGCTCCAGTTTGAGGTTCATCGCATGATAGCTGGAGGAGCCCCAGTTCGGGGTTAGCCGCATTACGTTGTTAAACTGCGGATAGATGCGGGCCGTCTGGGTCTGAGCAGCCGGACCCCGCCCATTCACGAGGGGAATAAAGTTGACGTTGACGGCCGCACCGCCCAACTTCCGGCCGAGGTTGCCGAGGTAGGCCGCTTCGAAGAGTAAGTTGCCGAACAGTTCGCGTTGGACGGTGAGATTGAATTGCTGGGAGTAGCCGTTGCCATGATCCTGCGAGATGAAATCCGGCGCCGTGCGCGGGGCGGCACCAACTGCGACAGCACCCCAGGCAGGGCCGAGGGCTTCGCGTGTCCCCGAGGGCAGGCCGGACCGGAACAAGAAGGCCGGGGTGAGCCCCCCGTCGGGCGACGCGAAGGAGAAGTTTGCTCCGAAGCCTTGGGACAGGGTATTGACGACGGCACCGAAATAGATGCCGAGGTAGTTGACGCCATAGCCGCCGCGGATCACGGTGCGCGCCATGGGTTTCCAGGCGAAGCCGATGCGGGGTCCGAAGTTGTTATTGTCAAAATCGTGGGCGTATTTGCCGCGGCCATTTTGCCCGGCAAAGGTTACGACACCGGGTGTCCTCGAAATCGGGTTGATGGCGGTGCCGTCGAAGCCGCTTTGGCGGTTCGCGATTTCTTCCCAGCGGGGCGTATCGAGTTCCCAGCGGAGACCGAGATTGAGAGTCAGGTTCCGAGTGACTTTCCAGTCATCCTGGACATAGACGCCGTAGTAATCGGTGCGAGCGTTGAGGAGATCGGGGCGGTTTTGCCCGGCGCTCGAGGTCCATCCGAGGAGAAACGCAGCCATACCGCTGCGAGTGGCGCGGTCGTTGAAGGAGAAGGTCCCTCCTCCGGTCTGCGAGAGTTGATCTTTGTTGCGGGAGTAGCGGAACTCAAAGCCGGTCTTGATGGAGTGCTTGCCCCGAATGATGGTGAGGTTATCGACGATGTGGTGGGTGAGAATGGGATTCTGGATGCGTTCGTTCGGGGTGGTACTGAAGCCTGATTGGCCGGTGACGGAGATGACGGGGAACCCTTCGGGGTCGACGCCGGGCAGACCGATTTTGGCGTTGAAGCCGGAGCCGGAGCCAGCGGCCCGGTTGATGTGCATGCGGGTGGAATAGCCGTAGCGGGCTTCATTCAAGATGGTGGGCGAGAAGTTGTGCATCCACGTTCCGAGGACGGAGTGGATCTTGTTTTCGCGGATGCCGGCGCGGGTGTCGGCAATGCGCTCCGGGAAGGCGTTGGCAATTTCCTGAGGGGCGCGGACGACGCTATAGCGGCCGAACACGCGGTCGTTGTTGCCGAAGGAGTGATCGACGCGGGTGGTGAGGTAATCCTGGGTTAGCTTGTCGGAGAGGTTGACGATGTAGTTGGCACCGGGGGCCCGGGTGATGTCGGAGGCGACGTTGGAGTTGGGGTAGAGCGCGACGAGTTGCCGGGCGATGGGGTCGATGCGGTTGGCCGGGATGACGTTACCAGGGAAAGGCTGCGCGTTGGAGGGATCGAGGACGGCGACGTCGCGTCGATTGGAAAAATCGCCGGTCCGTTCTGGAGCGTGGGGCACGATCAGGTTCGACACCGTGACGCCGTCGCGGCGGCGGGCCCCTTCGTAGTTGGCGAAGAAAAACGTACGGTCTTTCCGGATGGGACCGCCGAAGGAAGCGCCGAAAATGTTGTAGCGGAGGGGGGCCTTTCTGGGAGCGAAAAAGGTTCGCGTGTCCAGGACCTGGTTGCGGAGGAACTCGTAGGCCGCGCCGTGGTATTGGTTGGTTCCCGAGCGGGTGGTCATCAGGATGAGTCCGCCGCCGGCGCGGCCGAATTCAGCGGAGAAGTTGCTCATTTCGGCCTTGAACTCCTGGAGGGATTCCGCGGGGGGATTCAATTGGAGTTGAGCGACGCCGAGCGCCATGTTTTGGACGACGGCCCCGTCGAGTTGCCACATCTGATTCTGGCTGCGCCCGCCGGCCATCGAGAACATGGGAACCTGTTCACCGCCGGTCTCGTTGTTAAACGCGACGGCACCAAGAAGCCGGACCAAGCCGGCGGTTCGGCGGCTCTCTAAGGGCATATTGAGGACGGTGGCGCGCTCGATCAACTGGCCGACCGAAGAAGTTTCCGATTCGAGCAACGCGGCCTGGGCGGTGACTTCAACGGTTTCGGTGACGGCTCC
>JBBRIO010000367.1:0-5785 GCA_038220855.1 Bryobacterales bacterium
GTCTGGCAACATGCCCAGTTTGCGGACGAAGAATCACGAATACTTTGGGCAGTGGTTCGAAAAGTACGACCCGCAGTTGCACGATGCGATCATGGGCCCGGTCGAAGAGTTCAAGACCAACAATGCGGGGCTTGGCTACGACGAGGCGACTCCCGGCGGGAGTTTTGTCCGCATTGGGGTCGGAGTGGTGCGTAAGCCGGAAGAGAAGGGCTACCAGAATTTCAAAACTTATGAAATTCTCGATCCGGGTAAATGGACGGTGAAGACTGGCCGCGACCGGATCAGCTTTACCCATGTCCTCAGCGGACCCAACGGGTATTCGTACCGATATACGAAGTTGATGGTGCTGGTCAAAGGAAAGTCGACGATGCGCATCGTTCATCTTTTGGAAAACACCGGACGGAAGGCGATCGCTACCCAGCAATACAACCATAATTTTTTCATGATCGACGGCCAGCCTACCGGGCCCGACTCGGTCGTCCAGTTTCCGTTCGAGCTCCAAACGACCAAGGCGTTTCCGAACAATTTGGCCGAACCGCGCGGTAAAGAAATCCGGTACACGGCTGAGCTGAAGAAGGGCGAAAGTACTTACGGCGAGTTTGCGGGGGCGCAGGCCTACGACGTCCGCATGGAGAATCGAAAGGCCAAGGCCGGCGTTCATATCCGTGGTGATGTCCCGATTGCTAAGCTAGTTTATTGGTCGATCCGGAGCACTTTTTGCCCGGAGCCTTACATCGACATTGCGGTCGAACCGGGCAAGAAAACCCGTTGGACCTATACTTACGATTTCTACGATATTCCGTGATCTCTCGCCGCGCCCTTTTCGCAACTCCGCTTAGCTTAGCCGCCGCGTCGCCGACCCGGTTCGAACTGGGCTGTACGACGCTGCCGTACTCTGCGTTCTCGTTCGCCCGGTCGCTAGCCGGGATCCGCTCGGCTGGCTTTGAGCGGGTTGCTTGGGGCGTCAGCCACGAGAGGCGGCCAGTGCTCGCGCTGGACGCTTCGCCCGTCGTTGCATCGGCGCTGGCCCGCCAGACGCGGGATGCGGGACTGAATCCGGTGATGATGTTTTCCACCGTGATGCTGGAAGCTGAGGGGGCGGGCGGCGCGCATCGGCGGCGGGTGGACCAGGCTGCCGCGGCCGGAATCCGCTTCCTGCTTACCTTCGGCAAGACCGCGCCGGGGCAGTACGATGCGGCTGTAGCCGCCTTGCGGGAGGTCGCCCCGCATGCGCAGCAGGTCTTGCTCAAGCAGCATGGCGGGAACACCGCGACCGGGACCGACTGCGCGAAGATGCTCCGCGAGGTCAACCATCCCGCGGTCCAAAGGGGCTATGACGCCGACAACGTGCTTGATTATGAAAATCACGACCCGCTGCCGGACATCGCCGCTTGCGTGCCGGACATTCGAGCGCTGTGCCTGAAGGACCATCGGAATACGCCGAAGGACGAAGACTGTGCGCCGGGTTTCGGGGAGATTGATCATCACAAGCTGCTGCTCCCGCTTCGCCGGACGGGCTTAACGCTCCCGCTGGTTTTCGAGAATATCTTCTCTCCGCTCGTGCGGCGGCCGACGGACCCGGCTGAACTGGATGAGTTGGCTCGTCGGGCCCGCCAGTATATGGAAACCGTCCTTAAAGGAATCGAGACATATGGATAGACGATCGTTTTTTCTAACTTCGGGTGTTGCTCTGGCTCAGATGCCGGTTACCCCTACTGCCGTGATCGGGGTAGGGAACCGCGGTTCGTACCTGCTTGAAAGCGTGCTGGCGCAACCGAACGCTAAGGTTGTGGCATTGTGCGACAACAAGCCCGATCGGCTAGACAAGGCGGCAACGAAGGCGGCGGCGCAGACGCCCAAAACGACGACGGACTGGCGTCGGGTGATTGACAATAAAGACGTCGAGGCGGTTTACATCGCCACCCCGCCGCACTTGCATGCGGAGATGGCGGTGGCGGCGCTGCAAGCCGGAAAGCATGTTTATTGTGAGAAACCGATTGGGGTGACGCCGGCGCAAGTGGCCGCGGTCGTGGCCGCGGCCCAAGCGTCAAAGCGGGTTTTTGTGGCGGGTCAGCAGTTGCGCTCTCACGCCCAACTGGCCGAGGCTGTCGCCAAGATTCACGACGGGATTATCGGCGATGTGTTGATGATCAAGGCCCAGCGCCATGCGACCTCGGATTTGCCGTACGACAGCACGTCGGCCGATTGGTATTACGATGTTATGAAGTCGGGTGGCTATCTTATCGAACAGTCCGTTCATAACTTAGACGTTTGTAACTGGGTGTTGAATCAGCGCCCGGTCAGCGCCAATGGGTTTGGTGCTACGCGGCTGCATAAAAACGAACCGGCGGGCCGGAGTATCTTCGATTGCGGGACCTTGAGTTACAACTACCCGGGCGGGGCGCAGGTTTCATTCACCCAGAACGTCTTCCATCCCCGGGGCATGCCGCACGGCGGCCAGTATGTCCTCGTGTATGGCAGTAAAGGGGCGATCGATTTGATGTACGCCTGCATGATGTACCCGTTGGGGGCGGGGGCGCCGGTGGAGATTGCCGCGAAGCGGGAGGAAGTCCCTCACGCGCACACCATCGCTTTTTATAACGCGATCCAACGGGGCGCTCCGCTACCGGCGGGAATCAAGATCGGGGCCGAGGCTGCTCTGACGGCAATTCTCGGCCACGAAGCGATGACCCGGCAGGACACGGTGACCTGGAACAGTCTCGGGGTCTCTCTATAGGATCATGGCCCTCGGCGCTCACGGGAAATTGACGGCCTGTGCTTGGATAGAGTCGACCACACCGAAATCAGGCGCTGCCACGTGGCAGGATACTGAGCGTGGTGCCAGCATCCGCGCCGCAGGCGCGTAGATCCTTCCTCCTCAGCAGACATCCTTCTGTCGACACGATCGTGCGTGGCGATGCCGCGTGGCGGTGAGACAGAGGACATTGGAAGCGCAAGTCGTGTCGCTGGTCAACTCTTCGTGAGTATGGGTGGGTAACTTTGCGCGAGTGCCGAAGGATCATGGCCAAAGCGAGATGGAGTCGATGGGGTCTGGAAGGGCTTTTGGCTCCAGTGGACTCTCCATAGTCACGGGACCGCCCGCAACGGCCGGCGTCCAGTCATCTCCGTTGAGTGAAATGGCTCCGGCAAAAACTGCGGAGGCGGGAAGCGAGGCGGCGTCGCCGGCAACGTCGTCACCAGGGGCTTCGGCTGCTATCGGGCATGTTTTGAACGCATCCCGCTCGTGCTCTTCCGCTCTTCGGCCTCCTCCGCCGGGGACCGGGACGATCCCGAACGCGAACACACACAATAGGTCACTCCCCGGGGGTGTGCCGAAGGATCAGGGGCGTTGGGCTACTTGGGGGCTTTGTGGCGACGGGCCGTGGCTCCCCGAGTGGCGCGATCGCCCACCGGGTCCGGTAGTCCGTCCGGATCCGGCGGCATCACGGTTTGATCGTCCTGATTCGAAAACCGGAGGAGCCAGGAGGAGCTGCCATGGATGTAAAGGCGAGAGACCTCTCCCGCCAGGGTGTCAGTCCCGCCCGGCTCGATCCCCATTACTTGTGGGTAGTAACCAGGCCGATGGCCGATCTGGTCTCCAGATAGAATCCGAACCGGCTGCCCCCAGTAGCTCGGATCGGCCAAATCGATCGTATTGGATAGATAAATCCCTTCTTGCGGCCAGCCAGGCTTGCAACAGGCACGGTTCATCAGGACGACGTACCGTTCGAGGTACGTATTCCAATGCATAGAGGGTCCCCAGAAAGAGTCGGCATCTTCCCGCTGCCAAGCTCGATTTGCCCCGAAAATCGGTGTCATGTGTCCCCCGATACCGGGCTCGATCCATTCGCCCTGGTAGTACTTATGAACCGCTCCGGCCGGGTTCGCGCGATCGGCGAAGGCGAGTCTGGCGGTTACTACCCCTTGCTCGCTGACATCACCGCCGTAGTTCGTGAACAAAAAATAGAAGTACTGCTTCTGGCGATCCAGGACGACGGAAAAATCGCCGTGACCGGTGGCAAAAAAACCATTCTTTGCGTTGCAGTCCGGGGCATCTCCGGATTCGAGTACGATGCCGAGGTCAATGACGGAGGCCCCGTTATCGTAGGACACGACCGCGCCAATTTTTGGCGCGGTCAGATCGGATTTCCCGGGGCAGACGCCGCCGGGTTCGTGATGGTACCAGCCGTAAACCGTGCCATCCTCATCGCGCCAAGCGGCCTCTACCCAGACGGGGAGATGAAGTTGGCGGGCCACGTCGACTGCTTGGCTCGAGAACGGTCCAAATTGGCTCGGCCCCTGGCTGATCATCAGCGGATCGCCGGTCGAGGAAAACAGGTGCAGAGTTTGATCCACCCAAAACGCCGAGGTGTTCCCGTCGATATGGGTCGGCAGGTCGACTCGCGACGCGGACTCGACTACGACCTGCTGAGCATTCAGGCAGCTGAGCATCACTAAACCGAAAATAAAAAAACGAAGTTGCAATCGGAATCCTTCCTACGATGATCTGACTGGTTTCGCTCCAGGCCGGTTACCCGCTTTACGTTTCTTTACGGTGGTCACGGCGTTACACTGAGAAGTTACCCTCCTTGTCGAAGGGCTTTAACTCTTAACCCCCCATGCCAATTCGAGTTGCGCTCCACCACAAGACGACCTACTTTTATGATCGGCCGGTCACCCTCTCGCCTCAAGTCGTCCGGCTCCGTCCGGCACCCCACTCCCGCACGCCAATTCCTGCCTATTCGTTGAAGATCGAGCCGGGCGGCCACTTCATCAACTGGCAGCAGGATCCGCAGAGCAACTGGCTGGCGCGAATCGTCTTCCACGAGAAGGTGCGGCAATTTTCGGTGGAAGTGGATCTGGTAGCCGAAATGGTGGTGATCAATCCGTTCGACTTCTTTCTCGAACCCGACGCCGAAGAGTTTCCGTTTGTTTACGACGCCGGCTTGCAGCAGGAACTGGCCCCGTTCCGCTTGGTGGATGACGCCGGCCCCCTGCTGAAAGAGTTCCTGACGACCGTGAACGTTACTAAGCGCCGCACGATTGACTTTTTGGTCGACCTGAATCAGTTGGTGCAGCGGCGCGTCAACTACGCCATCCGGATGGAGCCGGGGGTGCAGACGCCCGAGGAGACCCTCGAAAAAAACATTGGATCTTGCCGGGACTCGGCGTGGTTGCTCGTGCAGAGCTGCCGCCAGTTGGGGTTGGCGGCTCGCTTCGTCTCCGGGTACTTGATCCAACTCAAGCCCGATGTAAAGCCGCTCGAAGGCCCGGCGGGCACGGCCGTCGACTTCACCGATCTGCATGCCTGGACGGAGGTCTATCTTCCTGGGGCGGGTTGGATCGGGCTCGATCCGACCTCGGGGCTGTTTGCCGGGGAGGGCCATATTCCGCTGGCCGCGACGCCGGAACCGTCTTCCGCCGCCCCTGTTTCGGGCGGCGTAGACGAGTGTAAGGTTGAGTTTGCGCACGTGATGGAGATCACCCGGATTCACGAGGATCCGCGGGTGACGCTGCCGTACACCGACGACCAATGGCGCGAGATTGAAGGCCTGGGCTACCAGGTGGATCGCGATATCGTCGACCACGATATTCGGCTGACGATGGGTGGCGAACCGACGTTCGTTTCCGTGGAGGATATGGACGGCGATGAATGGAACACGGCCGCCATGGGGCCGAATAAGCGGCGTCTGGCGATGGAACTGATCGACATTATTAGCCAAACAAATCATTGCCAATGCAGGTAAAATAAACGTTGGCAACATGACTACACCGATCGACCACC
>JBBRIO010000368.1:0-5778 GCA_038220855.1 Bryobacterales bacterium
GAACTGACCGTCAAAACCAACGGAATGGGCTCGCTACCACCGCCTTTCGCAGCGCCCATTCCGTTGGTTTTGACGGTCAGTTCTACCTCGTTCTCGCCTACGATCCATTTACCCCTTCGATCCATTCGCCCTACCTCGACGCGCCGGAATATCGTTCCCGCCGAATTCTGGTCCCAATCCTCTCCTGGCTGCTTGCCGCCGGTCAAGCCAAACTCATCCCCTTAACCTATGTCGCCGTCATGCTTATTTCCGTTTTCGCTGGCGTCTATTTTCTGAGCCGCCTCCTGGTCGCCCGCGGTCGGAGCCCGGCCTACGGACTCCTATTCCTCCTCGTCCCGTCCACCCTCACCGCCATCGATTCCATGACCGTCGACGGTGTTCTTGCCACCCTCACCGCATGCCTACTCTGGCAACTCTCGACCGGCAACTTCCGCGCCATCTGGTTCACACTCGCCGCCGCCGCCCTCGTCCGCGAAACCGGCCTCTTCCTCGCCGCGGCCGCCGTCTTCTCCGCCGTCCGCGCCCGCGATTGGAAAAACGCCGCATTCTTCGCCTCTGCCGCCATTCCGGCCTTTCTCTGGTTCGCCTATCTCGCCTCTACCTTCCCTCCCGCCTCCGCCAATCAGGCCAGCTTACCCCTGTGGCTTCTCCCGAAACTCCAGAGCGGAATCCTTCTCCGCCTCTTTGAGCCGCTAGGTTATCCGCACTTAACTTCCACTCTGCGCTTAGTTGTTCGCCTGCTTGACGCCCTCGCCCTTTCCGCTATGGGCACCGCCATCGTGTTTGCCGCCATCCGCTTTCGGCACCAGATGCCGGGCTTACCCCGAACTGCACTCGGGCTCCAGATTCTCCTTGCCGTTGCCATCACCGACAAGTGGTTTTGGGATTCCGCTTATAGTTACGGCCGCTTGTTCGGACCTCTATTCGTCATCCTGTTCGCCGAAGAAGCCGCGCTCACCGGGCTTCTCTTCTGTGTTACTCTCGCCTGCCTCATTGACCTGCGTATACTCGCCGAATATCTGTCCCAAATCCTAGGCTTCTGGCGCGCCCTTGCCCACTGGTGAATCGCATTGGTGGCTTCGTCATACGTCGCCACCCATCGCCACAGGTACGACTCTAAATCGGAGCTGGCTTCCGGATCGCCGGATTTCCAGAACCTTTTTCTCTAACGCGCACAGGCCGCGAAGGCATGGCACCAACGGACGAGTTCCTCCCCCTATTTCGTCTTATCCACTACCACATCCCCCCCCTTCATCACCCAGCGCACCTTGTCAATCACCACCTGTACATCCGCCAGCGGGTCACCCTCCACGGCCACAATATCCGCGAAGTAACCAGCCCGCAAAGCCCCCAGCGAACCTTCTTGCCCAAGTAACTCCGCCCCGTTCTTCGTCGCCGCTCGCAGCGCCTGCTCCGGGCTCATCCCCGCCTTCACGAACCATCCTAACTCCCGCGTGTTCTCCCCGAACATCGACCGCACCGCGTCCGAACCCATCGCAAACCGAACCCCCGCTTGAAACGCGATCCGCGCCGTCGCCAGATTCCTCTCAATAAAACCATTCAGGTTCTTTACCGACTCCGGAGCAAAGTTCAAAACCCTGAAGTTCTCCGCGTAGAACCGATTATGGTCAATCGTCGGCACATAAAACGTCTTCCGAGCGACCATCTCCTGAATCGTCGCCGCGTCCATATCGGTTGCGTGTTCCAACGTATCCGCCCCCGCCCGTACCGCGTCCCGCGCCCCCGCCGGCCCATAGCTATGAATCGCGATCCGCTTCCCGTTCCGATGCGCCGCGTCTACCGCCGCCTTCATCTGCTCAAAAGAAAACGTCTGCTCCCCGGTCACATCCTGCCCCGAACCCGTCGACCCAAACATCTTGATCCAGTCCACCCCCGCCTTCGCCCGCTCGTCCACCGTCTTCGTCAACTCCTCGACGCTGATCGCCAGGTCGCCCGGCCGTCGAAACAGCCCCCCGCCCGAAACAAACATCCGCGGCCCCTTCATCGCCCCGCTCGCAATCAAATCCCGCATCGCCACGTCGGCATAGTTCCCGGCATTCAAATCCCGCACACTGGTCACCCCCGTTTCGAGAGTTTTCCGCGCGTTCTCCTGCGCCAGAAAAACCACCGCCGCGCCCCGGCCCGCCGCACTCACCGGGTTCTTAAGCAAAAACGTCATATGCGTATGAACGTCAATCAAACCCGGAATCGCCGTATACCGCGACAGGTCAACGGCGTTCGCCCCGCAAGGCCAATGCTCTCAATCCTCTCTTCACGCGTGTTGATGCACACGTCCTTCTGCACCTTTTCCCCGTCCCATACCGCCCCGAACCGATACGATGCGGCCATGGCCGGAATCAAGGACAATAAGAAGAAGGCAATCAAAATCCGACCAGTCATGGGACCATGATACCGATGCTCCTCGTCCCTGAAACTGGGAGGTTTTGGAAAGGAGAACCAAGCCCCAATTGACCAACACGAAAATATTCAAAATGGCGTTCGCCAGCGTCTACCCGCATTACATCGCCAAAGCGGAGAAGAAAGGTCGGACGAAGGAAGAGGTGCATGCCATCATCCACTGGCTCACCGGCTACGAGGAACCTGCGCTGCAGTACCAAATCGCCAGCAAATGCGACTTCGAGACCTTCTTTGCCCAAGCGCCCCAAATCAACCCCAACGTTGCCAAGATTACCGGCCTGATCTGCGGCTATCGGGTCGAAGAAATCGAGGATAAGCTCATGCGGCAGATCCGGTACCTCGACAAGCTCGTCGATGAACTGGCCCAAGGAAAGACCATGGATAAGATCCTGAGGAAATGAGCCATCTCGAACGAAGGACAGCGGCTCCCTTTTGCTAGAATCCACTGCAGGAGATTAAACCTCATGGCCCGTAAGCTCTCTCGCCGCCAACTCGCCGCCAGCTCCCTGCTCGCCGCCACCGCCCTCGCCGCACCGCCCCAGTTGCCCGTCGGTGCCTTCTCTGTCAGCCTCGCGGTCAAAGATATCGCCGCGTCCAAACTCTTCTACGAGAAACTCGGTTTCACGGTTACCGGTGGAAACCAAGCCAAAAACTGGCTCGTCCTCAGGAACGGCGATCACGTTATCGGCATCTTTCAAGGCATGTTCGACAAAAACATCCTCACCTTCAACCCCGGCTGGGATCAACACACCAAGAAACTCCCCGCCTTCTCCGACATCCGCGAACTGCAACGCCAGTTCAAAGCCCAAGGCTTGAAACTAACCACCGAAGCCGACGAGACCACCAAAGGCCCCGCCAGCTTCACCCTCTCCGACCCAGACGGCAATCAAATCCTCTTCGATCAACACGTCTAACTTACGAAAGCAGTAACTCCAAATCCTCCCGCCGTAAGTCCCGAATCAGACTGTTATCGCCCTGAATGATCGAAGCGGCTAAATCCCGCTTCGATTTCTGTAGCTCCAGCACCTTCTCCTCCACTGTATCCCGCGCGATCAAACGGTACGCAAACACCGGCCGCTGCTGCCCAATTCGATGCGCCCGGTCCACCGCCTGCGCCTCCACCGCAGGATTCCACCACGGATCCAACAAAAACACATACTCCGCCGCCGTCAGGTTCAACCCCAATCCCCCGGCCTTCAAACTAATCAGAAACAACTTACAATCGGCGTCGCCCTGAAACCGTTCCACCTTAGCCTGCCGGTCCCGCGTCTTCCCATCGAGATACTCATAAACCACCCCTGCCTTGTCCAACCGATCCCGCAAAATCCTCAAAAAGCTCGTAAACTGCGAAAACACAATCGCCTTATGCCCCGTCTCCATCACCTCCCGCAACTGCTCCTCCAGCGCCTCTAACTTCGCGCTCGGCTCCCCCGCCCGCTTGGCGTCAATCAGCCCCGGATGGCACGCCGCCTGCCGCAACCGCAGCAAGGCTTCCAGTACCATAATCTTCGATTTCGCCAACCCATCTGTCTCAATCCGCTGCAGCAGCCCATCCCGGTAGTGCTGCCGCAACTCATCGTAAAGCTTCCGCTGCGCCGGCTCCAACTCGCAGTAAATCGTCTGCTCCGTCTTCGCCGGCAACTCCTTCACCACTTGGTCCTTCGTCCGCCGCAGAATAAATGGCCGCAACGCATTCGCCAGCAGCGCTCGCGTCTCCGGTTCCATCGGCTTGCCCCCGCCGCTCGTCAATTGAAACACGCTTGCCGCCCCCAACATCCCCGGATTCAAAAACTCAAACAGCGACCATAACTCCCCCAAATGGTTCTCCACCGGCGTACCGCTCAGCGCTAACCGGTGCTGACTCCGCAACAGCCGTACCGCCTTCGCCGACTCCGTGCCCGCGTTCTTCACCGCCTGCGCCTCGTCCAGCACTACGTAATCAAACGCTACGTCCTTCAGCCGCACCGCGTCCCGGCGCAGCGTGCCGTAAGTGGTCACCACCATGTCGTAGTCCGTAAAGTCCCCGAACGTCCGATTCAAACCCGTATAGTCGAGCACCCGCATCTCCGGCGTAAACCGTCCCGCTTCCTGCTTCCAGTTGAAGATCAACGACCGCGGCACCACCACAAGCGACGGCCCGTGCTTCCCCCGGCGCGCCTCTAACATCGCCAGCACTTGCGCCGTCTTCCCTACCCCCATGTCATCTGCCAAACACCCCCCAAACGAGAACCGCCGCAGAAACTCCATCCATCCCAACCCTTCGCACTGATAGTCGCGCAACTGTCCCATAAACCCCGCCGGCTGCGCCACCGCCTTCACCCCCTCAAAAACCTTCAACTCCGTCCGAATCCGCGCAAACGTCTCGTCGAACGTCGCCTCCGGTTGCGTTGCCAGTAAAGCATCCAGCAGCCCTGCCTGGCTCCGGCGAAAACGAATCTGCCCCTTCACCGCCGTCCCCATGCTCGTTAACATCCCGATCCGCCGCAGCCACTCCTCCGGCAGCACCCCGTACGTCCCGTCGTCCAGTTGAACCATCTGCTCCCCGCGCCGCAGCGCTTCCAGCAGCGCCGGCAGCTTGGCCGACGTCTCGCCATACTCCACCTCGCCCTGGAGCTCAAACCAGTCCACACCGCTCGCCACCGCCAGCTTGAACTCGCCCGGTCGGCGGAAAATCTTGCCGTCGGCGTCCAAGTGCCACCCGCCCTCCACTAATCGCCGAACCAGTTGCGGCAACTTCGACGCGACAATCTCCCAGCCCGGCGTCGGCTCGTAATAGCTCGCCGGCAGCGCCCTCGCCCCGCTGTCCAGCAAAAACTGCCGCGCCGTTTTCTCTGCCACCGCATCCCGCCGTACAAACCGTCGGCTCTCCGCATCCAAAAAACCACTCGCTGGTTCATACTCGTCGAACTGACGGCCTTCGTATTCGAATGACAGTTCGGCACCCAACCGGTTGCTGTTGCTCTGCCGGCGATCATCCCCATGGATCTGCAAACAGGGCCGCGGTGCCACGCTCACTATTTCGAAACGAAGCGACTCCGGCAACTCCAACTCCGGCAGCCCCGGCGTGCAAAACAACCCCTCCAATAGCTCGTCCAACTCCGTCTCTGGCACCTCAAACTTCGGCGGCTGACTCAGCATCTTCATCCAGTCAAGACGGGCATCCTCCGCCAACGGACTCACCTTCCCCTTCGCGAATACCATCCCTCCCTTGGTCACCACCGAAACCTCGGTCAGTTTTAGCCTCTCCTCGCCGCGCCGAAAAACCCCTTCTAACAGCCAGGTCTTCGCCTTGTCCTCGCGCAGTCGCAACCCAAATCGCCAAGCCCCCTCCTCGCTCCACTCGAGCGGCACCAATCGGTC
>JBBRIO010000369.1:0-5775 GCA_038220855.1 Bryobacterales bacterium
CGATCCTCTACATCCTCGCCGTGGACCGCGAACTCTCCTCCAGCGTTCGCGTCGACAAAGACGAAATCTGGAGCCTCTCGCTGGCGGGAAAGCTACACGGCATAGAGTTCGAACTCCCCGGCGAAAGCGCCAATTGGGCCCTCCGCTCGAAGCTTGCCCCCAGCTTCTCTGGCTCCAGTTCCCCCAGCCCCTTCAATCTCCAAACAGCCAGTAACCGAGTCAGCGGCAATCTCACCCTCTCCGAGCCGGTCACCCTCGGCGACACCACCCACCGAGGCCGACCTCGCCGCCGCCGCTAACTCCCCCGTCACCAAAGCCTACCTCGCCTACGTAGCCGCCCTCCGCAAGGGCGATAAAGACGCCATCCTGAACGCCATCGATCCCGAGAAGGCCGCCATGGCCCGCAATAGTCCCGAATGGCCTCAAATGCTCGCCATGATTCAAGACATGGAGCCAACGGACATCGAGGTCCAAAAATCCAACATTACAGGGGATGACGTGGTCCTCATGGTCACCGGGCTCAACAGCAAAAAACTGCAAACGGGCAAGGTGACCATGATGCGCCTAAACGACCAATGGGTCGTCAAAAAAGAAGCCTGGAAAAACAAACCCTAGCTTAGCTTTCGGCCGGAGCCTCGATCGCCGCAACCTCGGGCTCCGGCGCTACTTTCGTCGCCTGCTCAAACAAAAACGCCAGAATCTTATCCGTCCGGATGTGCCCGGCAATTCGCCCGATCACCCCTTCCTTCTCCAACCGGCGTCGAACCGATGCCACCGCTTCCCGCTCCTGACGAGCGATCCGGTTCACTTCGGCGTCCACCTCTTCCGAAGTCGCGTGGATCGCTTCCCGCTCCCCAATCCGCTCCAGCAACAACGAGGCCCGCACGTCCTTGGTCGCCTGCGGCACCTGCGACTCGCGCAGCTTCGCCCAATCCAAATTCAACTTCCGCGGGTCAATTCCCTGTTCGGCCAGCCCACGCAGCCGCTGCTCCAGCGAACTCTCCGCCTGCCGCTCCACGAAAACTTCCGGAATCGGGAAGTCGTACAGCCCGACCAAAGCATCCAGCAGCTTCTCCCGCGATGCGCCCTGCGCTTCCCGTTCCTTCTCGGACAGCATCGACCGCTTAATCGCCGCGCGCAACTCGTCCAGCGTCTTGAAATCGCCCAGATCCTGCGCAAAGTCGTCGTTCAACTCCGGCATTTCCTTCCGCCGAATCGTCGTCAACTTCACCCGGAAATTCACGGTCTTACCCGCCAGGTGCTCGGCCCCGTAGTCTTCCGGGTACACAATCTCGATCTGCTTCTCATCGCCCGGTTCCATGCCGGTCACGTTCTCGTTGAACTCCGGCAACGTCACTTCAGCGCCTAACTCGAGCGCGACCTCTTTCTCATTGATCGACTGCGTCGCGCCGCTCAAGCTCTCCAGCTCCACCAGCACATGGTCGCCACTCTCGGCCGCCCGCGGATCCACGTTCACAAACTCGGCCTTCTGCTGCTGCAAGGTCGCCAGACGCTCTTCAATCGCGGCGTCCTCTACCGTCGGCTGCGCATATGGCACCGTCAGTCCACGATAGTTGTCCTCGAGCTCAAACTCTGGCGCCACCTCAAACTGGGCCTTGAACCACATCGGTTCATTGCCTTCCCACTTCATATCGACGACGTTCGGCTGGCTAACTACCTGCAGCTTCTCGGCCGTGGCGTACTCGTGGAACACCTTCGGAATCGCCGCCTCCATCACATCTTGACGGATCTCGCTCTGGAACCGTTGGCGAATCAGGGACGCCGGCACTTTACCCGGACGGAAGCCCGGAAGTTGTACCTTCGCGCGGATCTTCTCGACCGCCTTATCCGTTTCGTCCGCAATCGTCAACAGCGGGACCGTCAATTCTACTTCGTGCTTGCAACCTTCGAGTAATGCCATGGAATCCTTATCTTAATTTGCTTCCGGCCAGCTCGCCAAATAGGCTTCCTGTTCCGGAGTCAGCCGATCAATCTTCAAACCGAGCGCCTCAAGCTTGAGACGCGCCACTTGACGGTCGATCTCCTCGGGCACCGAATGAGCCCGATGCTGCATATTCGTGTAGTTTTTGCTCAAATATTCGAGCGAAAGGGCGTGGTTCGCCAAACTGATATCCCGCACCGTCGCCGGCTGTCCACCCGCCGCCGCCGCGTTAATCGGCTGTCCCTGCGCCAATACATAAACCCGCCGTCCGTCCCGCAATACGTACTCTTCCACCAAATCCCGAATCGGACGATGGCTCGACGCCACCCGCCCCAAAGCGCCCAGGTCAATCTCCACCGGCGAATGCCCCGCATTCACCAAAATCGCCCCGCTCTTCACCTTATCGATGTGGTCGCGGCCAATCGTATTCTTGTTCCCCGTCGCTGTGATCACCAGGTGCGCCAAGCCCACCGCCTCCGGCATCGACATCACCCGGTGGCCGTCCATCAACGCTTCCAGAGCCCGCATCGGGTCAATCTCGGTGACGATCACATTCGCCCCCATGCCCCGCATCCGCGTCGAGATCCCCCGGCCACACCAACCGTACCCCGCCACCACCACCGTCAACCCACTGAGCAACAAATTCGTCGCCCGCAAAATCCCGTCAATTATCGACTGCCCCGCGCCATACCGATGATCAAACAAAAGCGTCGTCTGGGCATGGTCCACCGCAATCACCGGGAACCCAAACACCCGCGAGATGGACGCCCGATCCAGCGTGGCCCCCATCAGGCTCGCCGGCGCATCCCGCAGCAGTAAACCACCATGGTCCAGCGCCCAATGCGGCTCCGTCGCCAACGCCTCGGCCACGCCCATTACCGCGATCGAGTAATCCTTCGCCAACGCGGCCACAATATCGTCCTGCCGCACAAACGAATCGGAGGCGCTCAGGACTATCTGAGCGCCTCCATCTCGTAACGTCACCATCAAATTTGCCGTCTCCGGCGCCACCGGTAGACAAGCCGCCACTCGAAATCCAGCCAGGGGTTGCGCCTTGATGAACTGCTTGCGTACCGCTTGCAGCACCGGCATCGATTGGAAAGCCCACTCGATACGCCTCTTCCCTGACTCGGCCAAGCCGAGATCCTGGATGTCGAAATCGACAGTCGGATCCGCGTTCGTGGCCATAAGATTCCTCAGACGAAACTAGTTGCCAAGCCCAGCGTCAGCCCGCAGATCGGAGGCTTTCGCCGTGGACTCCCACGGGAATTCGTTGCGGCCAAAATGACCGAACGCAGCAGTTGCGCGGTAGATCGGACGGCGCAGATCGAGATGGTCGATCATGCCCTTCGGAGTCAGCGGGAAGTGAGCACGGATCAAGCCCACAATCTTCTCTTCGTCCAAAACGCCCGTGCCAAACGTGTTCACATTCACCGAAACCGGCTCAGCCACGCCGATCGCGTAAGCCAACTGAACTTCCACGCGCGTCGCGAGGCCAGCCGCCACCAGGTTCTTCGCCACATAGCGAGCCATATAGCAAGCCGAACGGTCTACCTTCGTCGGATCTTTACCAGAGAAAGCGCCGCCGCCGTGACGACCCATGCCGCCGTACGTGTCAACGATGATCTTCCGACCCGTCAACCCCGTATCGCCGTGCGGACCACCGATCACGAAGCGACCCGTCGGGTTGATGTGGTACTTCGTACCCGAATCCACCATGCCGGCTGGAATCACGACGTCGATAATCTTCTTCTTCACTTCCGCGCGCAGCTCTTCGGTGCTCACATCGTCGGCGTGTTGCGTCGAAACAACGACCGCATCAATGCGCGAAGGCTGCCCGTTGACATACTCGACCGAAACCTGGCTCTTGCCGTCCGGACGCAACCACGGCAACTCTTTCGAATTGCGCGACTCGCTCAACCGGCGCGCCAACTTGTGCGACAAGGTGATCGGCAGCGGCATCAGCTCTTCGGTTTCCGTACAAGCGTAGCCAAACATCAGGCCCTGGTCGCCGGCGCCGCCGGTGTCCACGCCCATGGCGATGTCGGGGCTCTGCGCCTGGATTACGTTCAAGACACCGCAAGTCTTCGCGTCAAAGCCCATCGCCGCATCGGTGAAACCGATATGGGCGATAACCTCGCGCGCCAACTTCGGCACATCGACGTAGGTCGTCGTCGTGATCTCGCCCGCCACCAGACAAATACCGGTGGTAACGAGAACCTCACATGCAACTCGACCCGTCGGATCGTCTTTTAGAACGGCATCCAAAACGGCGTCGGAAATCTGGTCGGCCATCTTATCGGGATGACCTTCCGTTACCGACTCGGAAGTAAATATATGACGCATACCTTCTGCCACGAAAACCCTGCCTCCAAAACTGTAGGGAATATTTGGTCGTCAAACCAATTTTTCAGCTTAGCACAGGGCAGCTATGCCTCATCGCGATGCACCGTCCCCGGCGCAAACGCCGGCGAACAAACGGCAATATATTCCGCCCCTTCCTCCCCCGGCGTGCTGTATCGAATCCACTCCCCTGCCCTGGTCATAACCCCCTGCCCCGCCTGCACCACCATCTGCCCCCCTTCAAACTCCACCTGCACCGCCCCCCGCAACACCACCGTATATTCGTCAAATTCCGGCCGCTGGCCCGGCTCCACCCATCCGCCCGGCGACCGCATATGGGCAATGCTCAGCCCCTCGGTCCCCGTGTTCACCCGCCCCACGTACTCGTCAATCAGCTTCGGTTTATTCCCCGCCGCGGTCACCCGCGTCGGTTGTGCAATCAGTTCAGGCATTCCTCTACTCCGCTAGAAACGACATCGTCTTCAGGCCCGAAATCTCGAACGTCTTCCGGCAACGGGCATTCCCACACCGCACTTTATCGTCCAGCAAAACCAGGTAACTCTGCGATTTCGCAAACTTCGCTCGATCCCGCTCGTCCCCTCCCGCCGGCAACCGATCCCGCTTTTTCCGCAGCAAATAGCGTATTTCGTACCCCCCGCTCGTCCGGCAAAACGGACAATAGAGGTTCGCCGGCCGCGTGGTATTACTCTCGATAAAATATTGACGTTCGTCCATGCAGCCTTAACCAAGCTACTCTAACAACTTAATGCGCTTTCTGCATACCGCCGACTGGCACCTGGGCCGCGTCCTCGGCAACCACTCCCTCCTTGATGACCAGGCCCACGTCCTCCGCCAGTTCATCGAACTCGCCGTCGACACGCGTCCCGACGCCATCGTCATCGCCGGCGACCTCTACGACCGCGCCTTCCCTCCCGCCGACGCCGTTTCTCTACTGGACGACACGTTCCACGAACTCGCCTCCCGCTGCGGCGTCCCCATCATCGCCATCGGCGGCAACCACGACAGCCAACAGCGCCTTGATTTTGGTGCCCGCCTCCTGCGCCACCAAGGCCTCCACCTGTTCGGCGCCGTCGAATCCACCGGCTCGGTCACCGTCGCTGACACCACCTTCGTCGCCATCCCCTTCGCCGAACCCGCCAGCGTTCGCAGCGCCTTCCCCGACTACCTCGGGCAGGATCACCACTCCGCCCTCACCTTCCTCCTCGATCGCGTCCGTCCCGCCCAAGGCCCCGCCGTCGCCATCGCCCACGCCTTCGTCGCCGGCGGCGTGGAATCGGAATCGGAACGGCCACTTTCGGTCGGCACCGCCGGCCAGGTTGGCGTCAACGCCTTCACCGGCTACACCTACGGAGCCCTCGGCCATCTCCATCAGCCCCAAACCCTCGGCATCCCCCGCTACTCGGGCTCCCTGCTCAAATACAGCACGAGCGAAGCCCACCAGAAGAAGTCCGTCACCCTCGTCGACCTTG
>JBBRIO010000370.1:0-5768 GCA_038220855.1 Bryobacterales bacterium
GATTTGGAGGACCTCTTCGATGGCCTGTTCGGGCGGGAGAGACGGATCATCGTAGCGTTCGAACATGGCGCAGAGGTCGACGAGATTTTGGACCCGCAGTTCACCGGAATCCTGCTTGCGGTACCACTCGACGAGGCCGGAGGTGGCCAGGATTTCGCCCAACGTTTCCTGGGGCCGGCGGGTGGCAGCCATGCTGCGCCATTCGGCGAGTTGTTTAGCGAGAACGGCGAAGTGGCCTCCGTGGCTGATGACGGCTTCGCGGCGTTGGAGCGCGTGTTCGCGCAAGGGGACGATGAGGCGGGCGAGGAGTTGTTCGGTAGCGAGGACGTCGCCGATGGCTTGGTGGGCGTTGACGAGGGGGATGCCTTTGCCGGCGCAGATATCGCCGAGGCGGTAGGAGGGCAGGCTTTGGAAGCGGCGGGTGAGTTCGAGGGTATCGAACCAGCGGGGGGGCAGGGCGTGAGAGAGCTTTTCGCGGCGGAGGGCGGATTCGACGGTGCGGATATCGAAGACGAGATTGTGGCCGACGAGGATGCAGCCTTCAATGAACTGGGAGAAGGCTTCAAGGGCTTCGAGCGGTGGGACGCCGTTGGCTTTCAGGAAGGCGTCGGAGTAGCCGTGGATGTGTTCACTGAGGCCGACGGGGCCGCGGGGGCGGACGAGGAACTGGAGGCGGGCTTGTTCGCCGTCGGCGCCGGTGCGGACGGCGGCGATATCGACGATTTCGTTGTCGGTGGTATCGGTACCGGTGGTTTCGGTATCGAAGACGACGACGCGATTTTCGGCCCAAGCGTCGAGGAGAGGCTGGTAGGGGTCTCCGTGTTCATAGGTGAGGGAATCGGCAAAGTCGGTGAGGCGGAGGCAGAGGGCGCGGGGGAGGGTGCGAATCTTTTCGAGGGTCGCAGGGCCTATTCCTTTGGGGGGGCGTTGGAGGACGCGGCGGAGGCTGTTGCCATCGTAGGGGTTGCGCATGAGGCGGAGATGGGCGACGGCGTCGCGGACTTCGGCGCGGTGGAAGAAGCGGTATTGCTCGGCCAGGAAGTGGGGGATTTCGGCGGCGACGAAGGCGGCGGAGATTTCCATGGCGGCGTTGTTGCTGCGGGTGAGGATGGCGATGTCGCGCCAGGCGCACTGGTCTTCGGCGCGGATGGCGATGGCGCGCCGGGCGAGCCAGTGGGCTTCGGTGGCGGCGGTTTGGGCTTCGTGGAACTCAACCGGGGGGCCGGGTTCGGTGGAGTGGCATTCGAGGGTTTCGGTGATGGCGCCGGGACATTGATGGATGATGGTGCGGCAGACGTTGAGGATATGTTCGGTGGAGCGGTAGTTGCGAACGAATTGAATTTCCCGGACGGGGGCGAAGTCGGCGCGGAAGATGTCCAGGATTTTTTTGGGATTGGAGTGGCGCCATTCGTAGATGGTTTGGTCGACGTCGCCGAAGAAGGCGAGGTGGCGGGTGGGGCGGGCGAGGGAGGAGAGGATGGCGTATTCGGGGAGGTTGGTGTCCTGGACTTCATCGACCTGAATCCAGCGGAGGCGGTCCTGCCAGCGGGCGAGGGCGAACTCGTCTTCATTGAACAGATGGCGGACCATGGAGATGAGGTCAGCGAAATCGACGGCGTGGTTGGAGCGGATTTCGCGTTCGTAGTCTTCGAAGATTTTTTGAACGGGGAAGGCTTGGGCGCGGCTCGTGTTTTTGAGGTTAACTTTGTCGAGTTTGACGCGGAAGTGTTCTTCGTAGTCAGTGTGGATGAGGCCGAGTTTGGCGTCTTGGGTGACGCCGGAGAGGAGGCCGGAGAAGCGGTCGTGGTCGTAGTGGTCGATGACGATTTGGCGGTTGGCGCAGACGCGGAGGAGGGCTTCGCGGCAGTCGTCGTCGTCCCAGATGACGAAGTCGCGGTCGATGCCGAGGACTTCGCTTTCAGCGCGGCAGATGATGGCGCAGAGGCCGTGAAAGGTGCGGGCCTGGATTTTTTGAGCGGTAGAGCCGAGGTCGGTTTGGAGGCGTTCGCGGATTTCTTTTGAGGCGCGATTAGTGAAGGAGACGCAGAGAATGTTTTCGGGGGCGACGCCGGAGGCGATGGCTTGGGCGGCGCGGGCGACGAGGGTTCTAGTTTTGCCAGTACCGACGGGGGCCATGACGAGGACCGGTTCGAAGACGGCTTCGGCGGCGGCGAGTTGTTCCGGATTCAATCCGTCGAGCAGCGAGGATTTCACAGTCACAGGCTATCAGGATGCATCTCATAACGAGTAACCAATGATCGAGATTTTCACTCTATTTTCGTTTCTCGTAATTCTTTGGCTTGTATTGGTAGGCAGAGACGCGCTGCTGGCATGGAAGATCAAGCGGCGGCGGCGGTTCATGGATGCGATGGTGGGGCGCTTGGCGGGGCAGGATTTGCAGCAGGCGTTTCAACTGCTGGGGTATCCGCGGGAGATGGAGACGGGGAGCGGCGGGACGCAGATGTGCGTCTGGAAAGACCCGGAGGAGACGGCGATCCCGGAGACGCCGGAGTTGCTGATTGTAACAATTGTGGCGGATGCGGCGGGGACGATTACGAAGGCGGGGTGGGAGACGCGGTAGGGTGGCACATTCAGGATTGTCTGGCTACGCTACGGCCCGCGCCGGCAGCCTGAATGGCCTTCATTGGATAGGGGGATCGGGCACGCACCGATCTTCGGTCGCACTTGCTTCAAGGGTGGATCGAGGCACTCCCCTCCTGTACCGTGAGCGCGCCATAGTCGCCCCGTGGGTTCCTCAGTCGCGGCGGGGGAGTGGTTTGTACCGGACACCAACAGGAGAGTCTAACGCCGCCAAACCGGCCAAAACAATGGGCCGCCGGTCAGGGAACTCCGCAATGATTGACAGGGTACCGCCCATCGCTTGGATGTAGTCGCGCAATGTCGAAAGCAGCAGGTCGCTACGTTGCTCAAGCCGCGAGATTCCCTCCTGGCCGATACCAAGCTTCTCCGCCATGCGCTTCTGAGTCAGGCGATGAGCGCGTCGGAGCTCGCTTAGCGACATTTCTTCCGCGATCAGTTCGGCGGTGCGAGCCTCGATCTTCTTGCGCCTCGCCGCGCTTAGTTTGTTGAACTTCTCATCGAGTGTCTTAGTCATGGTTTCTTTACTTTTTCTTAAGCGCGGACAGATGCTCATCGAATCGGGTGTCCGCCTTGCTGATCAACTGATTGTAAAAGCGCTTCTGGCTTGTGCCGGATTTATCCCCCGCCACCAGAAGAGTGGCATGCCGCTTGGAATCAAAAGCGAAGGCGACGCGCCAAACTCCATCCGCCGCGTCGAAGCGCAACTCCTTCATATTGGCGTGCTTCGATCCGCTGAGCGTGTCCACGCGCGACCGCCCAAGCTGGGGCCTAAAATGGGCTAGCAACTTCGCCTGAGCAAACAGCTCGTCCGCTACGTCCAAGGGGAGGGCGTCGAACTCAGGCTCAAACTTTTCATGAAAACAATGGCCCATGCCATCCCTCCATGATATGTCTTTAAACGCATATGTTGTCAAGAACATGGCACGGGCGCGTCGCTTCCGGCAAATGGGCGGGCAAGAAAGCCCAATGGCGATCACCTCGGCGGGGAGTCGCCAAGCTTCGGAAACGCAATGGGCCGTGCGGATGGGCCTTTCAAAAGACCTCCGTTCGGCATTGTCAAACTGACTTGCCCAACGACCCGCTAGGCGTCGTCGATCGTCGGGTCGAAGTCTTCGAGCTCGGAGGCGTGAGAGGAGAACTTTTTGAGGGCTTTGCTGGCGGCGCCGGGAGAGAAGCCGGCGTAGACGAGTTTTCGGAAGGCGCTTTGGAGGTTTTTGGGGTCTTTGAAATGGGTGGCGGGGTCGGGGACGCGGATCTTGCGCTCGAGGTGGGCGAGGGCGAGGGCGACTTCATCGACAGCGCCGAAGGCTTCCTTCAGTGATGCTTCGGCGACGGCTTTGGGGATCTGGCGTTGCGCGAGTTCACGGCGGACGCGCTGGGGGCCGAACAGACGGAGGTCGCGGCGGCCCTGGGCGTAGGATTCGGCGAATCGTTCGTCGTTGAGCAGCCGGGATTCTTCGAGGCGGGCGAGGATGCCGGGGATTTCGGCGGGGTCTTCGGCGCGGGCTTCGAGCTTTCTTTTGAGTTCGGCGACGGTGGACGATCGGCTGCTGAGGGAGCGGAGGGCGAAGTTCATGAGGGCTTCCCCGGAGTATTGTTTTAACGCGGCGCGACGCATAGCCATATGCGAATATTGTGGAACAGTTCGGGGTGCCTGAAACGTCCTTGATTTAAGAGACTGCTGTACACTACAAATGAGGGAACAAAATGGAAGAAGATAAGAGCATGCCGTATTTCTTTTTAGGCATTGGAATTGGCGTGGCCGTTGGAATTCTCTTCGCGCCGAAGTCTGGCGAAGAGACCCGAACGCTGCTCCGGTCGAAGGCTGACGAGAGCAAAGAGTTCTTGAAACGCAAATCGGAAGATCTGACGGAACAGGTGCTGCGGAAATCAGAAGACCTGCGGGATCAGGCGGCTGACGCTGTGGACAAGGGCAAGGCCGCTTTAAACCGCCAGAAAGAGCAAGTGGTGGCAGCTGTAGATGCCGGCAAGCAAGCGTACCGCGATGCGATGCGGGACGATGCCAGCATGGCTGCAGATTAGTTATGTCGATTTGACCAGGGTAAATTCTCCGCCTTATGAATCAAGATACTCTACTCACGATAATGACCGTTTTCGTCGGAATAACGGCGATTTCGTTCGTGGCACAAGCCGTGGCTGCCATGCGCTTGGCGAAGGTAGCCGCGGACATGAAGACGAGTGTGGATACGTTTCTTCCTAAGGCGGAAGCTACCCTGGCGACGGCTGCGAAAGTTTTGGCCCAAGCGGAAAACGTGTTGACTGAGTCGCGGGACAAGATCAGCAACGTAACGGTCCGGGCGAGCGATGTGTTAGACATGACGAAGTCTCAGTTAGCGAAGGTGGACTCATTCCTTGACGACGCATCGAGCCGGGCTCGGGTGCAGATGGACAAAGTGGAAGGGTTGCTCGACGATGCCTCGGGCCGGGCCCGGGTACAAATGGACAAAGTGGAAGGTTTATTAAACGATACAGTTGCGAGGGTGCAGGATACCGTGACCAGTGTTCACACGACAGTTAATAAGCCTATTCGGGAAATCAACGGGGTGGCAGCCGGGGTCCGTACCGCCGTGGCACACTTGCTAAAGGGTTCCCCGGCGAATGTGGCGCAAGTTACGGCAGACGAAGAGATGTTTATTTAGCGGCTTTTGGCTGCTGTGGACGGCGGGCGTAGGGCTCGGGGCCACGGCGGCAGAGACGGCGGCACTGTTGCGCGAGGCGTCGTTCGACGCGGGCCGGTGCTATCGGGTGCGGGATTTTAGTATCCTGCGCGATGATGTAAAGCTGTTTTTGACCGACGGGTATTTGATTTTGGCGAAGCCGGTGGCGGGGGCTCCGCTGGCGGCGTTTTTCAGCGCCGAAACCGAGCAGGGCGATGGGGAGTTGCTGCTGGTGCCGCCGGATGCGAGCGAGCGGGCAGCGTTGGCCCACTACACCCATACGCCGACCTTGAACGAGCACTTCAAGGGTGCCCTGCTGCTGTTCACGGACCGGACGGGGGCAGAGCTAGAGGCGATGATCGCCGAGCGGCAGTTGCAGCCGGTGGAGGAAATGGGAGCGTTGCTGGCTGGGCAATGGACGCCTACTTTACGCAGCCTGACGGGGAGTTTTGAAACACGGCTGATTGAAGACATCGGGGCGAAGCGACC
>JBBRIO010000371.1:0-5768 GCA_038220855.1 Bryobacterales bacterium
GCCGTCGGCGTCCTTCAAGCTGAACGGTGCGGCCACTTTTCGAGTGCTCACCGGCTTGACGGCGGCGCGAACCGTATCCGGGCCACTGCCACAACTCACCAACAGTCCAAACGTAATAACGCCAATAAAGATTAGCCGATACAAAGTGCACAACTCCTACTCTCGATTATATAGATAGCGGACCGGGTTCCAGCGTTGCAACGATCCACGCCCGCCGCCGCGCGAGGAACCTAGGCGCCAGCGTCACCTGCGCCCGGCTGCCATAGATCGCCGCCGCGGAATCACAAAACGCCTCGCAGACGTATTCGCGCCACCGGCGCGTTCGGTTACGGCGGTCCCCGGCCGACAACTTTTCTTTTCGCCATTCCGCCGACCAGCCGGCTTCCCCGCGGGACCGTTCGGCGGCCAGAAGGGCTTCCCACGCCCCGCGCCTGGGGTTGCCGAGCCGCCACCAGACGAAGTGAAACAGCTCATGTACTGTAACCCGCTGGCGTTCCGATTCGCTCAGGCCAGCATCCAGAATCACCCGCCGTTCGCGCAGATAGGCCGAGGCGTCTACTTTCGTCGCCCCGGCGAGCAAACCCGGCGCAAACGTAAAAGCGATC
This sequence comes from Bryobacterales bacterium, assembly GCA_038220855.1. Lineage (GTDB taxonomy): Bacteria > Acidobacteriota > Terriglobia > Bryobacterales > Bryobacteraceae. The sequence continues at coordinate 606 of JBBRIO010000371.1, forward strand.
GGCTCTCCGCGTAGCGCCGGAAGTGGACTATTCGATAACCATGGGGCCGAAGACCGGGGTTCCCATATCGAGTTCGTCATTGAGGTTCACGTACGGATCCCGCCCGACCCCATAACGCAAGGTGGCGCCTTCAGGCAGCTTGGCGGCGCCGATGTGAAGAACCACGGAATTGCCGTCAGCCGGGTCGATCTGTTGCTTAAAAACGAGGGGGAGGGGGGTGCCGTCCGCGCCGCAGATGGCGAACCCGTTCAACCGCCCGGAGGTGACCAGCTTACCGTTCACTTCCGCGAACAGCACTCGAACCACGCTGCCGTCGCGCTTGGCGCTGACCGGCCGGGGGCCGCGCTTGTACGGCTGATACTTCTTCACATCGGGGTAGAGATCGTGGGAGACCATGTCGGCAACTCGTCGGCCGAGGCGCTTCAAGTCCGGGGTGCTGACGTGGATCCCGTCGTCGAGCGAAAGGTCCGCGGTCGGGACCATGCCAACGCGCGGCACCTTCGTCTCAAGCTTGCGTTCAATCTCTTGTACGGCGTTCCATTCCTTCTGATTGGTGTCATTGACGTGGCGGCCGATCTGCACGTAGTAGAACGGCAGTTCTGGCTGCGAGAAGTCTTGGCGGAAGGCGGCGATTAGCTTTTCCATCTTGGCCTGGTACTCGGGCATGGCCTTGGGGTTTGCGTCCGATTCGCCCTGGTACCAGAGGATTCCCTTCACTTGGCCGCCCACCGCGATGAACCGCCGCAACGTGGCTCCGTAGAGCGAATCGCCTTGCTTATCCTTCAACTCCGGGCTCCATTGATCCATGCTCGTACCGCCGTGCGCGCAGGGGACCAAGCCGATGGGGATGCCGGTACGGGTAAGAATCTCTTTGGCGAAAGGAAGGCCGAGGCCGGCGCCTTTCTTGCGGTTGGTCATCCACTGTTCGAGGTCCTGGCCCGAAACCTTCTCCGGCTGACCGTCCTTATTCTTGCGCCAGTGGACGCGATCCGCCGCGTCGACCAATCGGTGGAGCGGCTCGGTGGCTTGGTTCCAATGGTCGGTCTGGTCGAAGCTGCGGACCCGGTCTTCCGGAGCCTGGACGTCAACCAGGTCGCCGACACCTTCCATATTTGACTGGCCCGCCAGGATCCATAGGTCGCCGATGTAGAGATCCTTGACGACCTCCGGAGTTCCCGCGACGATCCGCACTTCGAGCGAGTACGGGCCACCCTGGGGTACGCCTTTCAACTCGCCTTCCCACTTGGTGGTTTTGACGCGCTCGAGCGGTTTCCAATCGAAGCCAGGCAGCGGTCCCTCGGCGTTGATCACGCGGGCTTCGACGAATTTGTTCACAGCGCGCTGCGCCGTTCCGGCCAGCTTGATATTGGCGCGCCCATCGGTGCCCCGCTGCAAGACTTGTCCGGGGCTAGGACCGATATTGATTTTGAGATCTTGCGCGTAGATCGCGCCAGCGAGAAGAAAAAGGCAGCCGAACTGAGCCATCATGTCACCGAGTCTATCACCCAAGGCAGCCATGTTAGATTGGGAGCCTCTATGTTTCGTCGTGATTTTTTGACTACCCTCGGCGCGGCTACAGCCGTCTCCGCAGCGATGCCGGGACCGATCCCGCTGGGCATCAACACGTACTGTCTTCGGTCGCTGCGGTGGACGGATGCTCAGTTGCTCGACTACTGCGCGGCCCAGCGGCTGGACGCAATCTTCCTGCAGGATTCGAGCGACCCCGGACGATACGACCCCGCGCATTGGAAGTGGGTGCGACAGCGGGCCAAGGAATTGAACCTGCACCTCGAAACAGGCGGCGGGACGATTCTGCCGAGGACGCGGGCGGGCATCGCGGACGAAATCACGAAGCTCAAACGAGAGATTGCCCGCGGCGCCGCGATGGGTTCACCGATCATTCGAGCGCTGCTGGCGAGCGATCGCGAGCATCTCCCGGCGGGCTCGATCGAGCAGCACACCGAGACGGCGCTGACGATTTTTCGCAGTGTAAAAAGCGAGTTGAAAGACGCGGGGATGAAGATCGGCCTTGAGTTTCATAAAGACCTGCAAGGGTGGGAGATGAAGCGGTTGATCGAAGCCGCCGGGGCCGATACGGTGGGCAGCTATCTCGACACGGGCAACCCGGTGTTTGTGATGGAGGATCCACTGCAATCGGTGGAGACGCTGGCTCCGCTGGCGGTGACGGTGCACTTGCGAGACTCGGTTGTCTACGAACATCCCAAGGGAATCGCGGTGCAGTGGGTTCCGTTGGGCGAAGGGAACGTCGACTTCGTGAAGGTGGTAGCGAGGGTGCGGGAACTGGCCACGGGCGTGCACATTTACGTGAAGCCGATCACGGGGCGGCCGCCGCAAGTTTTACCGATTTTCGATCCGAAGTTTTGGGAGCTCTATCCGGAGGCCAAGGCGAAGGATTTCGCCCGGTTCCTTGCGCTAGCCAAGCGCGGCGGACCGTACGAAGGGCACGTGGTGACGGAAGATCTCTATGGTCAACCCGTTGCGCCGCAGTTTCTGGCGGCGGTGCAGTATCAGCAGCGGGACCACGTGGAACGGGGCGTGGCCTATGCGCGCAAAACGCTCGGGCTAGGGATTCGTCACAAGGAATCGAGGTAGGCGTAATAGCGAGCCAGGAAATTGGCAGCGGCGTTATCGGGCGGAGAGACGTAGTCGCGGAAGCGCTCGTTGTCGCCGAGGGTGGCGCGCAGATCCTTCCAGAGCGCGGGCCAATCGAGCCGCCCGGCGCTGCGTAACAGGTGACGGTTCATCGTTTTCAGAAACGGATCGTTCACCTCTTTCGTGCCGATGCCGCGGGTGGCGACGATCTGGGCGTGGGGCGCGGCGTCAACGATGTCGGCGAGGGCCTGAGTGCCCCGGCAACTGCCGAGAAAGATGAGCTTGGCGGAACGCGGAATCAGAGGAAGGGTACGCGGCACGTGGTAGTCGTGCCCGCGATGGACGAGGACTTCGGGCGGCCGGGGGAGCAACGTTTCGACGAGGCGGCGACGGTCTTCGGCGTCCTGGGTGCGATCGGGGAACTTGACGATGTCCATGGGGACGTTGGCAACGATGGTGATGGCTTTGCTCGTTACCTGAACGACGCCGTCGGCTTCCTTCCATCGCCACGCTGGATCAGCGGCGTAGGAGGCGCGGAAGCTCTCGTAGGATTCGACGCCGTCGTCGTCGTTGGGGAAGACGAATCGTTCCAGGATGGAGGGCCCCAGCACGAGCGGGCCAACCCGGGAAGACGCCGATAGCAGACGGGCGAAGATGGAGTCGCCCAGGGCCGGCCGATAGGTCGTGGCACCCAGGATTGTGGCCGCATCAAGGGCTTCGGAGAGGGTGGTTACGCCTCGACAGGCTTTGTCGATGAGAGGCCGTTGGTCAAAGCGAGAGAAGCGGTCGAGATGGGCGGCGAGGGCCATGACGCGGCGGAGGAGAGGGGCGGGCAGCGCGGCTGGGTCGCCTTGCAACAGTAAAGCGGGAACGAGTTCCACTTCGTCTTCGGCGCGGGCCAAAGCGGCGAGGGTAAGACGTTGAGGGCCCGTTAGCGAGCCCAACGGGGTGAGGCCGGACTGATGCAGGAGGCGGAAAAACTCGGCGGCCTCGGAAGCGGCGGCCCGGTACCAATAGGGGGAGGGGTCTTCGCGATAAGCATCAAGGAGCGCGGCAAGGCGGAAGTCCGCGGGGGGCCGATCCTTGAACGCAAAGGCGGCGGTGACGGGGTCGCGAAACGAGACGAGTTCGGCGAGGGCGGGCAAACGCTGGGCAAGCAGGGCGGCTTCGGTGGGCGCTTCGGCGATCGCGGCAGATAATACGGCGCGGCCGTAAGAGAAGCGGAGGCAGGTGGCCGCTTCGCGTAGCGCCGCTTCCGGCTGACGGCGGGCGGCGCGCTCGAGCAGTTGGCGGCCCTGAGAATCGGGGAGGGCGAAGGCTTGTTCGAGGGCGAGGGTGAACGGGAGATCGGCGAGCCAATCACGTTCCAGGACCGAGCCGATGCGGCGGTGAGCCGCCGGAGGGTCCTTCGAGGCTAGCGCCAAAAAGGCCTCGCGTTGCACTCGATCGCGCCACGGGGCGGCGCGAAGTTCGGACGCACGATCAAAGGCCACTTCGGGTTGCAGAGCGACGAGGCGAAGGAGAGTTTCGAGAAGTACGGCGGCGAAAAGAGGCATTCCCTACCTCGAGTGTAGTATCCTCCGACCAATGATCGACTCGAAGCGTGTTGAACAGTTCCGCGTGAAGCCAGGGAAGAAAGTCCGGCTGAAGAATCACGATCCCGGTTGGCAGCCCGAAGGCAAGGCTGTACAAGAACAAGTGGAAAAGCTGATGGCCGAAGATTTGGAGAAGCTTTACGTGGCGCAAGGCAAGCTTTACGCCAAGGACGAGTGGAGCATCCTGCTCGTGTTGCAGGCAATGGACGCGGCGGGCAAAGACGGAGTGGTGAAGCACGTGACGGGCGGGCTAAACCCGCAGGGTTGCAACGTCCATAGCTTTAAGGCCCCTTCGACGGAGGAGTTGGACCACTCGTTTCTATGGCGCTGCATGAAGGCTGCTCCGGCCCGAGGGCAGATCACCATTTTCAATCGCTCGCACTACGAAGAGGTGCTGGTCGTCAAGGTGCACCAGGAATTCTTAAGGAAACAGAAATTGCCGGCAAAGGTGATTACAAAATCGCTTTGGAAGGAACGGTACGAGGACATCAACAACTTTGAGCAACACTTGGCGAGGAACGGCACGAGGATCATTAAGATTTTTTTGAACGTGTCGAAGGAAGAGCAGAAGCGGCGCTTTTTAGAGCGGCTGGATAAGCCGGAGAAAAACTGGAAATTTTCGATTGGCGACCTGACCGAGCGGAGTTACTGGGACGAATACATGCACGCCTACGAAGAGATGCTGGAAGCGACCAGCACGAAGCATGCGCCGTGGTTCGTGATTCCGGCCGATCACAAATATGTGACCCGCGCGGCGGTGGCGGAGATTCTGACGAAGACGATTCTGGAAGTGGCGACCGGCTACCCGGTAGTGGGACCGGAAGCCAAATTGGCGCTGGCCGAGGCGCGGACCAAACTCATTTCAGAGTGACTGGACGCACTGTTCGGTATCGCGGGCAATCAGGAGTTCTTCGTTCGCGGGAATCACCCAGACCGGGACCCTCCCTTGATGGAT
>JBBRIO010000372.1:0-5761 GCA_038220855.1 Bryobacterales bacterium
TCACGGGCGGATCGTCACAAGGATAGCAGTTCGGGATCGGAACAATCTGAGTCGCCGCGACCGTCACGGGCGGATCGTCACAAGGATAGCAGTTCGGGATCGGAACAATCTGAGTCGCCGCGACCGTCACTGGCGGATCGTCACAGGGGTAGCAGTTCGGGATCGGGACGATGTTTTGGGAGTTGGCAGCCGCTGCGCCAAGAATCACCAGAACGGCGGAGAAAAAGAAGTTTTTCATGGGTCTTAACGTGTCCTTTTTAGTTCGCTTCGAATGAGTCAAAATTGCGTAGGACGATTCACTGGATCCCGTCTCTAAGAACCGAATGAACCGTTGAACTCGGATGACCACAGAGTTGGCAAATCCGGAGTACTGGTCCTGGGCGTACTGGTACTTCTGTATCAATGAGAGCGCTATTAGTAGCCTCGATACATGCTGGCCGCACCACAGATAGAATGATTGCGTTGTGTAGGCAGTGTAGCCGGGATAGAACGTCTACGCGAAAAGCCTTAGACTCTTTCGGAATCTGGAACAGCGCCTCTCCCCTATTTGGAACGCCCTAGCTAAGGTTCTTCCTCCCAACAATCTACGAATTTGAATTACGGGATTTCGTGCTAAACGAATTGAAATGGTGTAGACTGATGGCGAGGTTCGCGATCGTATGCGTGTCGCCCGGCCCAAGAGTCTCCTTGAACGTGACGCCAGAGAAGATCTCTGGCTTCACACTCTCTCCCAAATCCCGACGCTCTTCGGGAAACTTCAATACTTGGCTTCCCTGCGCGATCCGAACACGGGGAACTACGAGCATCATGGCTTGTCTTTGGTCTTCGGCGAAAAGGAGGCGACCAAGGCGATGCGCCAGAACCACAAACGAACCTTTGCCGAATGGCTGGCGTACGGATTGGTCGAACAACAAGCCGACCTTGAGGGGTACCTAGTCGGTCTCCGCAGTCCTTTGAGCGACATACTGGCTTCCTGGGAACTCCTCGAACCCTGGAAACTCTATGTGCCGCTTGGGGTTATGCCTTCTGAAAAAGCGCTTTATGCGGCCGATCTGCGGACCATTTGTCGAGTCCTCACCCAGCGCTACGCCGCCGCCGCCCCTGATCGAGACGCATAGCAACACCCGTCACCTGGCCCACCACATCGATCTCATCCGGATAAACGAACACTTGCGGGTTGCACATCGACGCCGGGTGCGGCTGCAGCATCAACCGGGTCCCGTCCAAATTACACCACCCACAAGCGTACCCTTCTCGGTGCTCCAAAAAATAAATCGGACGATCAAACTCGTTGGTCCATCCTGATGTAACGATTTTGCGTTTCGTTTCATCGATCAGCAGCAGCGATCCTGGCTGCAGAAGAGGGTACATCGACCAATCCTCGGTCCCCACAAAGGCGTACCGATGGGTCTTTAAGTCCAATCCGTGCAACAACATCAACGGGAGTTTACCCCAGCGCTGAATCATCCGGCTCAAGTAGGTTGTCTTGGTTAAGTCCAGACCAGGGTCTAACGCCAGAGGCAATAAGACTTCCCCGTGATTATGAGGTTGGAAATGAATAGCATGCGTTTTTTCCAGTTCAATCGACGCCGCGTCGGCGGGCAAATGCGATAAATCTACCCCATACCATTGCAATACTTCGAGAATATCAAGCCGGTATACCGTGCATAGCGTGTACAACCGAAAAACCGTCGGGACGGTACCTTTGTTTTCAATATCAGATAGACGGGACAGAGCGACAATGAACTCATCGTTTTGATGACGTTCGGCAATGCGTAGGCTGGCATCTTCGACGTCTCGGTATCGCAAATTCAGCCGCTCCCGGACACGTTTTAACTTTTGTCCCGGTTCGTCCATCATTTGACCAGATCCCGGCGGTCCGAGAGAAGCCCGCATCGGACGGTTGGACATATCACTTTCACCTTGGACTCACATTTTGCCTTCGGCAAAACTATCCGGAGTATATCAGCGGAGCGACCAAGATGGAATCGAAAAAATGCCATTCTGTTCTGAAATCAGAACAGAGATTTTACAAATCTGTTTTTTCCCCTGCTCCGGCCAACCACCAATGTTCTCAGATTCCTCAAAACCGCTCAGTATAGTCCAACATACCATCGTTGCCCAGTACTTCTACCCGAAGGGTTTACCGATTTTCATGTTCACCCAGAATCCTCTATTCTAAGAAGCATTACCGAATCAATTTGTTCTGGTTGTGGAAATTGAAACCTAAGTTTCGCGGAGGGATCCCCCATTGAGAGTCATCGTAGGCATTACCGGCGCCAGCGGCACCGTCCTGGGATATCGCCTTCTCGAAAAGCTGCGCGAAACCGAAGGCGTCGAAACCCACCTGGTCATGACACGCTCGGCCGAAAGGACCGCTTGGCTGGAAATGGGGCTCCGGCTGGCCGCTTTTCGAGAACTCGCCCACCACTCCCACCCCATCGAAGAAATCGGCGCCACCCTCGCCAGCGGCAGTTTTCAAACCCACGGCATGATCGTCGCTCCCTGCTCCATCCATTCCATGTCCGCCATCGCCCACGGCATCACCGACAATCTCCTCATCCGCGCCGCCGACGTCGTACTCAAGGAACACCGCCGGCTCGTGCTCATGGTGCGCGAAATGCCGTTTCATCTGGGACACCTTCGCACCATGACCGCCTTAGCCGAAATCGGAGCCATCATCGCTCCGCCCATACCCGGCTTTTACGGCAATCCCCAAACCGCTATGGATTTGGTAGATCATTGTGTGGACCGGGTCATTGATCTACTCGGCATTCCAAATCCAGGAGCCAAACGTTGGGACGGAAGCACCTCTCGATAGAAAAATCCATAAAAGCCTCCTTTCAAGGCGAACGCGGCGCCTTTAGCGAGGAAGCCGCCAAACTCCTCCTCGGCCCAGCCGTAGAGGTCGTTCCCTGCCCTCGCTTTCAAATGGTTTTCGAACGCCTCGCCAGCGGAGCGGTCGACCACGCCGTCGTCCCCATCGAGAACACCCTCCACGGCTCTATTCACGAAAACTACGATCACCTGCTGAACTTCCAACTGCCCATCATCGGAGAGGTCAATCTGCGGATCGTGCACAATTTGATCGCCGCCCCCGAGATGACTTACGCCAAGGTACGCAAGGTCTATTCCCACCCGGTCGCTCTCAATCAGTGCCTCCAGTTCTTCGCCGACCGCCCCCACATCGAGCCCGAAATCCATTACGACACCGCCGGCAGCGTCAAAATGTTGATGGAGACCCGCCAACCAGCCTCCGCCGCCATCGCTTCGTCCTTAGCCGCCGAATTCTACGGCGCCAAAATCTTAAAGCGGTCCATTGAAGACGATCGCCGCAACTTTACCCGCTTCTTCCTGTTAGGCAAACCAGGCCAGATCGCCCCCGCCACCCCCACTCGCGAATGGAAAACCTCCATCGCCTTTACGATTCGAAACGTCCCGGGCGCCCTTTTCCGCGCCGTGTCCGCGTTCGCGCTACGCGATATCAGCCTCACCAAAATCGAATCCCGTCCGCTCCGAGGCAAACCATGGGAATATTTGTTCTACGCAGATTTTTTGGGCCGAGCCGACAATCCGGCCTCACAACGCGCCCTCAACCACCTGCAGGAGTTTACCGACGATTTTCATCTACTAGGCAGTTACCCCAAAAGCGTTTAATCAATTCTGGAGAATAATTCTGATGAATCATCCCGTCGAGGACTGCATCATCATCGGCGCTGGCCTGTCAGGCCTGGCTGCTGCGAAATCACTTGACGCGGCCGGACTCAATGTTCTGCTGCTCGACAAGGGCCGCCGGCCAGGCGGTCGCATGGCCTCTCGCGAGTTCGAAGGCGCGATGTTCGACTACGGTGCCCAGTTCCTTACCGCCCGTGACCCTGACTTCCGCCGCCTCATCGACGGCTTCCTCGGCACGGCGTTAGTGATCCCTTGGTTCGAACGAGCCGCGGAAACCCGCTACTGCTCCCCGTTGGGCATGAACGCCCTGCCCGAGTTCCTGGCCGGTTCCCTTCGCGTCCAATGCGGCGTCACGGTCAGCACAGTCCGGCGAGACGGCTCGGTATGGCGAGTCATCGCGGCGGATGGTTCCGTCTACTCGGGCGAAGCCCTCATCGTCACCGCGCCTCTGCCGCAAACTCTCGAACTCGTCGAAATTCCTTCAGACATCCGACACGCGCTCAGCGCCATCGAATACCATCGGTGCATCGCCATCCTGGCCGTCCTCAACGGTCCCTCCGCCATCCCCGAACCCGGCTATCTTCGCCTTTCCGAAGAGCCGCTCCAGACCCTCTCCGACAACCGCCAAAAGGGGATCGAGAGTGAGGAGATAGGCGTAACCATCCTCGCCGACGCCGTCTTCAGCTTTCAGCATTGGGACACTCCCAAAGAAGAAGCGGCGCGCTTGTTGCTCGCCGCCGCCGAGCCCTACCTGGGCTCCAAAGTCACCCACTGGCGCTATCACCGCTGGCGGTATAGCGATCCGATCCAGACCTATCCCGAGCGTTTCTATGGACTCGACCAGACGCCCCCGCTGGCCCTCGCCGGTGACGCCTTCGGCGGTCCCCGCGTCGAAGGCGCCTTCCTATCTGGCCATGCCGCCGCCAATTGGCTAATGACGAAATAGCCTACTCAATCACGGCCAAACTGGCCACCGTCCGCGGTCCCATCCGCAATTCGTTCACCATCACCCCGGCCGGATCAACCTCCAACAACCGTCGACCGGTGTAATCGCTAATCAGCAGGTTGCCGTTCGCAAACTGCGCCAAGCCCGAAGCCCAACCCATCTTAATGTCGCTCTTCGCCCCGCCAATGGAGCGAACCACCACTCCCTGCGGATTCACGATCACCACCTCGCCCGGGTCCGATAGACTCAACAGCGTGTTCCCATCAGCCAACCGAAGCGCCTGGTAGAGCTTTCGCTTGTCGCCCTCTTTCGCCTGCCACTCCCACACTATTTTTCCGTCCTTACTCACTTCAATTACCTTCGCTACCGCCTCCACACAGATCAGCGTCGTCCCGGCCGCCGTGCGCCTCACGTTCCGCATCCGCATGTTCGCCAAATCGTCCGACTGATAGTTCCAAACGCGATTGCCGCCCTTGTCCACTTCGATCACCCGGCCCGCCTTGGCATCCCCAATCACCGTGTTTCCATTCGATAGCCGTTGCGCCGCCAGCGGATGTTCCAAACCCTCGCAACACTCCCAAACCCGCTTCCCGAAGGCGTCCACTTCGTAAACCTTCTTTTCCGGGGCAAACGTATACAGAATATTACCTCCCGGCAGCGGTTGCGCATCATGGCCCCGGCCATTGGGAACCCTCAGATACTCCTTGCCGCTCGGCCAATCCATCACCACCACCTCGCCCTTCATGCCGTGGTCGGAGATCAGAATCCGCCGCTGCGGCGTCGGCTTCAAATACTTGTCGAACCATTCAAACAGATGCTTTTCGGCCCGCTCGGCGTCCGCCCCCTTGAACCCGTGACCAGCGTCCTGCAGCGTTACCAGCTCATGCGTTGCCCCCGCCGCCTTCATCCGTTGATCGAGCCATTGGCTCTGCTCATAAGCCACATACGTGTCTTTCGTCCCGTGGACGGTCAACGTGGGAGCCGCCATCGGGTTCACATAATACAGCGGACTAGCCACCAGATGCTGCTTCCGATTATGGGCTAAATCGTTGCCGATCCATTGCGGCAGCACGTCCTTGGCATCCACGCTGGCATCGTAGGACTTCGTAAAGTCGGTTGGCCCGTAGAAGTTCACCACCG
>JBBRIO010000373.1:0-5753 GCA_038220855.1 Bryobacterales bacterium
TGCTGGCCGCCCAGTCACCCCGCAGGCGCATCGCCTGCCTCTCCTCGACCTATCACGTCCGCTCCCATTCCGATAACTTCATCACCTGCTTCTTCGAGCGCCCTTGGATCGGCGAAACCCACCATGTTCCCCCCTTCGAAGTCGCCTCCCTCTGGATGGACCAGATCCACCCCGCCGACATTGGCCACCGCCTCGCCGCCGAAAAGTTGCCCAGGGTCGACGTCCCTGTCCTCGTCCGCCAACTCGACCACGTCGGCGTCGGCTACTCCCATGCCGACATCCACAAGATCACGGGCCTGAAGCTGCTCCGTGTGCTCCGTCAAAATGAAGAGGTCGCTAAACAAAAATGAACCGCCGCCAATTCCTCGCCCTGGCCGCCCAGTCACCCCGCAAGCGCATCGCCTGCCTTTCGTCCACCTACCACGTCCGCTCCCACTCCGATAACTTCATCACCCGTTTCCTTGAGGGATATTGGATCGGCGACACCCACTATGATCCCCCCTTCGAAGTCGCCTCCCTATGGATGGATCAGATCCACCCCGCCGACATTGGCCACCGCCTCGCCGCCGCTTACTCCGTCCCGGTCACCAAGGATATCGCCAGCGCCCTCACCCTGGGCACCGGCAAACTGGCCGTCGATGGCGTCGTTCTAGTCTGCGAGCACGGCGACTACCCCCACAATGAAAAGCAGCAGCAACTCTACCCCCGGTTCGAGTTCTTCGAACAGGTCGTTAACGTGTTCCGCCATAGCGGCCGCAGTTGCCCCGTTTTCGTCGACAAGCATCTTTCGTACGACTGGAAACACGCCCAGCAGATGGTGCGGTGGTCCCGCGAGCTTAAGTTTCCGTTCATGGCCGGCTCCAGCGTCCCGGTCACCTTCCGCCGCCCGGACTACGACCCGCCCCGCAACCTCTTCATGGAATCTGCGCTCGCCATCGGCGGTGGTTGGGTTGCCGACGGTGGGATCTTCCACATCCTCGAAACTCTGCAAGCCTTCGTCGAGCGCCGCCGCGGCGGCGAGACGGGCATTCGCGCCGTCCGCATGCTCAAGAACGACGAGGTCTGGAAGGCCGCTCAGCAGGGTCTTTGGCGCCGCGACCTTCTCGATGCCGCTCTGGCCCGCCAACTCCGGCCCACCGGCCAACGGCCCGAGGAGATGACCGCCGTTCTCGGCCTGATCGAATACCGCGACGGATTTCGGGCCGCCACTCTCGCCCTCAGCGGGGTGTCGGAATACATCGCCGCGGTTAAGCCCAAGCACGGTCCACCGCAAGCGACCCTTTGTTACATTCCGATCGAGAACTCGAACAACTTCTCGATGCTCGTCCACGCCATCACGCAGATGATCAACACCGGCGAACCGCCCCTCAATATTCAGCGGACGCTCCTGGTCACCGGAGCGCTCGCCACCCTAATGGAGTCCGGCTATCAAAACGGAAAACGGATCGAGACGCCCGATCTGAAGATCGCCTACAAGGCCCCGGTCAATAGTTGGTATGCCAAAGGGGAAGGGTCCTGATGCCTCTGCCGATTGATCCGAGCGAGAAGCTCAAACAGATCGCCACGGGCTTCGCTCTCGCCGAAGGCCCCGTCTACAGCCGCCGCGGCTATCTGCTGTTTACCGACATCCGTAACCAAAGGATCCACAAATGGGAGAACGGCCAACTCAGCGTATTCCGCGAGAACAGCAACCGCGCCAACGGCCTGACCTTTGATCATCAAGGCCGTTTGCTCACCGCCGAAGGCGGGGGCCGCGTGACGAGGACCGAGAAGAACGGCTCCCTCACGGTGCTGGCCGAAGCGGGTTTGCAGGGGCCCAACGACATCGTCTACGCGATCGACGGAAGCATCTATTTCACCGACCTCCCGAAGGGCCGCGTCTACCAGATCACGCGGCAGGGCCAGGTCCGAGTGGTGGCTGAGACGGCGGGACCCAACGGCGTAGCCCTTTCGCCGAACCAACAGCATTTGTATGTCGCGGACTACAAGGAGGGCGGCGTGAAGATCCACGCCATCGACCCCGACGGTGCCCTCCGGCCGGGAAAACCCTTCGCCCCGCTGACGGTCGACGGACTAAAGACCGACGAGACGGGCAACGTTTGGATGGCCTCCCTCGACGGCATTGAAGTCTACACGGTCAATGGCGAGCCGTTGGGGAAAATACCTACGCCCGACCGCCCCACAAACTGCAGCTTTAGCGGAGGAGTGCTGTATATCACCACGCCGCAGAGCGTCTATCGAATCCAGACAAAAGTCTTCGGCACCCGAACGTTTTGAACGGTGTCACCCATTGTCGTCGGCCAAATCTGTTCAGCTGCGGTGCCCATATCTGGGCGAGATCAACGACGGCCAGTTCTAAAACCAACAGCTGGAGCAGGGCCGCGAAGCCGTCCCCTGGAGCCAGGTATTCCAACTGCTCGTCCTTCTCTGACAACGCTGGCAGGATCTGCCTCGGCGCTTTCGGGAAATTGACCACCTGTGCTCGGATAAAGTTGACCACACCGAAATCAGGCTTTGCCACGTGGCAGGCTACGGAGCGTGGCGCCAGCATCCGCGCAGCCGGCGCGTAACTCCTTCCTCCTCAGCAGACATCCTCAAGTCGACACGATCGTGCGCGGCAAGGCAGCGAGGCAGTGAGCCGGAGGACCTTGGGCGCGCAAGTCGTGTCGCTGGTAAACTCTTGGTGAGTATGGGTGGGTAACTTCTCCCGAATGCCGAAGCAGGATCTGCTTCAGTCCCATTTCAACGTGCTGCTTTACGGCCTGACGATCACCTGTTTGGAACGAGAAGCCGAACACCGATGGTTTCCGATTCTGAGCGGATTTCTGGCTAAAATCGAATCAAGGTACGGCAAGGCTGATCAAGCGTCTGCCGGTTGTCATCGTTCGGGCAGGAAACTGTCAGCGGTAGCGATGCGGGCGCAAAAAAAGAGCCGGATCGCAATCGCAACATCTTGTTGCGATCGAAACCCGGCCAAGAGTACCCGAATGGGCGTCAGAAGAATTGGTTGGAAACTCGTTAAACGAGATTCGGAATTTTGATAATCTTTTTCTGGATGGCGTACTGGACCAGTTGTGCTTTGTTATGAATGTCCAGCTTGCGCATGAGATTAAACTTGTGAGCTTCGACGGTCTTGACGCTCAAGTTGAGGTCGCAGGCGATTTCCTTGACGGATTGGCCTTCGGCAAGCATCTTGAGAACTTCCCGTTCACGCGTCGTGAGAGTGGCGAAGCGGGGTAACCGGTTGGCTGATTTAATGCGAGATCGGAAGTCGTCCACGAGCTGGGAGAGCATCCGGGGGCTAAGGTAGCTGCCGCCGCGCACTACATCGCGGACAGCTGCAATCAGTTGTTGCGCAGGGCTATCTTTGAGGACGTAGCCACCAGCACCGACTTCCATACCTTCCACAAGATAGTCCTCGTCATCGTACATCGTAAGGAAGAGGATCTTGGTTTCAGGTCGATTCTTCTTGATTTGGCGAGTTGCTTCGAAGCTGCTGAGCCCGGGCATGCCGATATCCATCAGCACGACGTCGGGCCGGAGTTCGTTTGCGCGTTCTACCGCATCACCGCCGTTTGCTGCGTCACCGATGACTTCCATATCGGCTTCGGCGGCTATAAGGGTTCTAACCCCTTGGCGGAAGAGGGTGTGATCATCCGCTAACATGATACGAATCTTGGCCATATTGCTTACCGTTGTTGTTCTAAATTTTCCAAGCGAGCTAGATTTGCTTGCGCCGGGGGCGCGACATCGTCGATCTACTGCGATCTATAGGCATTGGTGATACCGGAGCCATTTCTCAGAATTTGTGGGTTCCACTCTTCTTCGAACGCTTCTTTCCACTATTTCTTCAACAAGGGTCGGTTCCTGTTCCCGGCTAGTGTTTGGCAACAGAGGGGAGCGGTCGCATCATGCGTCCAGTTCCGGGTTTCTTTGCCAAGGCGGCCACAGCCTCTCTAGGAATCGGCAGTTCGACCAGAATTCTCGTGCCCGAAGTTTGGCGGCCGCGAGGCCGCTTCGCTTCAGGAATCTGACTATTTGATTCACGCAAGTCCAACGGAGTGGCCCTTGCGCTTTGGATTTGGAACGAGCCGCCGAGGAGAGTAACTCGCTCGCGGATTCCGGAAAGACCGAAAGATTCCTGCTTGCGAAAGGCTTCCTCAACGTTAAAGCCGATGCCATTGTCGATGACGCTCAGCCTTAATAAACTATCGGTGGTTCCGATAGAAATGTTTACAGTGTCAGCGAAAGAATGCTTCGCAATGTTGTGAAAACACTCCTGAACCAGCCGGTAGACGATGCTTTCAGTGCGTTTGGGAAGCCCTCCCAAGTTGTGCAACTGAACCCGGATTTTGGCGGAGCTGACCTGACGAAATCGTTGGACTAGTTGCCGGATCGCCGCGCCGAGGCCCAGTTGATCTAGAACCGCTGGACTGAGGGCGCTGATGAGCCGGCGGGTCTCAATAATGGTGCTTTCGACTGCGGCGCGAGTCTCGCGTAGCGTCTCCCGCTCGGCAGCTAAAGATTCGGGCAAGCGAGCTTCCAGCATCTCCATCTGGAGGCGGACGCAAAGCAGACTCTGGCCGGCCTCGTCGTGCAGTTCCCGACTGATGCGGCGGCGCTCGGCCTCTTCGACATGGAGCATGTGTTCGGCCAACTGGCGAACTTGTTCTTCGCGAGCGGCTAGGCCCTCCACGAGTTGCGCCTTTTCGATGCCCATCCAGCAGCGTTCAGCCGCGGCGGTAAGCAGCTCCTGTTCGCGCGGGAACCACTCGTAGACGCTCGTAAAGGCAAACTGAATGACGCCCGTGGCGAGCTTTCCCCCCAAGGGAACCGACCAGACCGAGCCGCCTTGGCGGGGCCAGGAGGGGTCGAGAGGACTGGCCATAGTGAGCTGCGAAAGAGACCGGCGGAGAGCCGGGGTGTTCGGGATGCGAAGCGGGCGATGAGCCGCCGCCTTTCCCGAGCGGGATTCCGCACGGAGATGCCATTCGGCAAACGACGGGGAGACGCTTCCCGCTTTGGGGCCGGACTCCTGGAACAGGAAGACACGCGCCTTAGCGGCACCGCAGAATTCCGAAAGACTGACCAGGATGCGGGGCAGAAGTTCGTCGAGCGATCGGGATTCCAGCTCGATCCGAAAAAGGTCGAAAAAGGTTTTCGTTTCTGCTTCGCGCACCTGATAGAACGCATTGTTGAGCGTCAGGATGACGCAGAAATTGAGCTGTTGCAGGACCCAGCGCAGATTCGTTTCCGGTTCGAGAAGCAGGGCGTATTCTTCCAGGGCCGCGATGATGGTGCCCGGAGGGATATTCAGTTTCGCGAGGCGACGTCCGTTGTATTCGACCTGCTCAAAAAATGCGGAGATGGTCGCCTTCTTTTGAAGGAGCCGAAACGCCGCACCGGGTGTGGTAGCCAAAATAGCCAGCCCAACCCGCGCGTCCTCTTTCGGATTTTGGCGACGCCGGCGCTGAAGGAAAACCCGGTTCGCATCTTCGATCCGGGAACCAAGCTGGGCCGCCAATTCGGCTAGCTGGGCGTGGAGCTGATCGCTGAGTACGTCAGCGGCATCGGCCAGCATTGCGGATTGTCGTAGTCTCGCCACTAGGAGTCTTATCGAACTCTAAGCGGAAATCCTTTAGGGTGGACCCTACGAATTCGAGGAGGCCCTACCAAATCTAGCCGCGATTTCTCACAAAGCGTTAGGAAAAAGCTGCTCTTTCTGGCATAACTATATTTAACGACAAGAAGTT
>JBBRIO010000374.1:0-5751 GCA_038220855.1 Bryobacterales bacterium
TATTCAACTGAAAAGCGCCCGGAGAGACATCAGCGACATCAATATCGACCTCGGGGCCGTTCCGGCTATCGAGCGTGAGAAGAAGCTTGTACCGGCCCGGCCGCATCGTGGCTGGCACTAGGAAATTTACCTGCGACGGCGAAACGAACAGAATCGGCACCGCGATCGAACCGATCGAGATGCGCAGGCCCGTCCCCGCCAGCGCCGTCGGTAAAACATCGCCGCGTAAGTCATCCGGCCCGAGCGCTCGCGTAACAAACGCCAGATTCTTGCCGTACAGCGTCGCCAAGCCGTTGGCCGCGATCGGCCCCGTCCGATTGGTCGCCGCATTTACAACGCTCGCCGCCGAGTAAACCGGTAGATTGCCGACTAGCGGCGTCTGTCCAGACAGCGCCGCGCAGACGGCCAATGGCACCGCCAAACGGGCCATCAGCTGGAAACCGCGGAGCATAAAAAAAGGGGATAGACTCGACGTCTATCCCCATCTTACGCGCTGCGCAAGAGATCGAATGCTAGGAATTTACTGAACCGGGATCGTCCCGCCCGCGGTCTGCGTGCTGACGCCGCCCATGGTGGCGACAATCGCTACGTTACCCGGGGTCGCGCTCATGGGAATCCGAATATTGAACTGGTAGACGCCGCTGATCAACCCAGGTGCCAGGCCGGCGTAGAGAATGTCCCCAGCCGCCAGCATCGTGCCGCCCACGGTGATCGTAATCGGATCCCGCAACCGGGCCACGCCGCCGGGAATCTCGCCCGCTTGGAACACCGGGTCCGTAAACCCAAAGCCGGTGCCATACAGGGTGACGATATCGCCACGGCGAGCGGCCAAGCCGCCAGGAACCACCGCGGGATCAGCAATCACTCGTCCGTCGGCGGTCGTTGCCGCAATCGAACGATTCGAGAAGGTAAACCAGCCCGGCGAGTATTGCGCAATCGTCACCATCCCTTGATCCGACCGAAGTTCGTTCGGCCGACCCGGGTTAAGGATGATGAACACCGGCAGCGGACCCGTCTGGGTGATCGTCGGAACCTGGAAGTTGATTTGGTCCGACTGGACGTAGCTAATCGGAGCGCGGCGACCAGCTATCTCGACCGCGACGCAGGCCAATTGAGTAGGGAAAGCGCCGTTGACGAAGTCGCCGGTACCGGCCGCGCGAGAACGCCCCGCCACCTCAAAGTCAGAGCCAAACACGCTGGCAAAGGTATTAGGAGCCAGCGTAGTGCTGAACGAGCCCGCATTGGCCAAGCTCCGGAGGGTAGGCCTGCGCGCCAGGTTGCAGGCACCTTCCGCGGCAAGCTTTACGGTCGTCGTATAGATCCGATCATTCGCGTTGCTACCCGTCCCGTCCGCCGCGTTGCCGGCGAGAAAGAGAGTAACTTCGCCCACTTCGTTTGCCGGCGGGGTCCATTCAATTTCCCAAGTAACTCCGTCAGCTGTCCCATTCCGGGTCGACGCGGTGCTGTGGGTGGCAAACTCACGCGACCCACCGCACGGTGCCGCGCCACTAGGATCGCAGTTCACAACAATATCGGCATTCGGCGTAAAGCTCCCCGCCATCCGAGTGGTGTCGCTCGACGGCCGGGCCGTCATCTCGAAACCCCAGCGGCGAGCTTCCGGATGTTCCAGGCGGACTCGAATCGTCTGCTTTACACCAGGGCGGTAGGTCATGGCATCGAGAATCACCGTCAGCTTTCCCCGAGCGTCGGAATTAGCCGGAGCAAACGTCCGATGGCAGGCCGAGCAGTCTCGACCAGCCATGTCCGTCGGCACGCCGGAAGAAGCAAATGGTGCTCCCCGGCTAAACCCCATCACTGCGCTGGCCGACAACAGCGTCGCCGCGCACACGACTACCGCATGCATCATTCGATTCATTGAGTTCTCCGCTGACAGGTTAGTTAGCGCTACCGTTTTATCGCCAACTGAACGTCAGTCTGGATCTGCTGCCCGTTCAGGAGCATCTCGATCCGATGATTGCCGTCCGGCAGATTCGGCACCGTTACGTTGAATTGATAAAGACCGGATCCCGATAATCCGGCAAAGGAAGGCACAACACTCATCCCGCCGATCCGCACTTGCAAAGCAGCAGCATCCGTCAACGGCGCCGCCCCGCTGAAGACCCGCCCCGGAACAACCGCCGGAGTCGTCGGCCCGAAACCCGTCCCGAAGAGAAGGACGATGTCGCCAGGCTTGGCCGGTTCGGTCGTGACGCCGGGGAACAAATCGACCGGCGCGATAAACCGCCCGTCGGTGGCGCGTACCACCGCTGGGAACCGGATCGGGGTCTGAGTAAAGAGAAACAAACCCGGAGCCTCGCGCTGCACATTCGCCATCACCATTTCGCTGACACCAGCGGGCGTCGTCACCACTACCGGCACCATCCCTGTTCGCGTCACGGCGGGAGCCTGCACGTTGATCTGGTTGGCGCTGATGAAGTTCATTGAGGCAGGGAGGCCGTCGATTGTCACTCGAACGTTATCGATCGCGGTGGGGAAATTTCCTTGCGCGTCGATCAATCCGTCCCAGGTTTTCAACGCCGTGGCGAAATTCGATCCGAAAATAGTCGTCCAGGAACCTGCCACGACTCCGACCGAGAAGCTCGCGCCATTCACGACGCCGCCGGTGGCCGAAATCGACGGCCGCAGCGAGCCGGTGGTCAGGGTGACGCTGGTCGTGTAAATCTTATCGCCACTATCCGAGCCATTGCCGTTCGCCGCATTGGCCGACACGTAGATTTTCACTGGGCCGACGTCGGTGGCCGGGGCGGTCCAATCAAATTCGAATCGTCCACTCGTGTTGCTGGAATTTCCGTGGGAGATAAACTCGAGCGGTGCCGCGGAACCGCAACCCGCCGCGGGACGTTCGTTGCCGGATTGGCAAAGAATGATGTCGGGAGCGGTCGCCGTGAAGGTGCCGGCTTGGCCGTTTGCTTCGTTCGAACCGAGCCGCGCCGAAGCTTGGTAGCCATAGCGCCGGGTGGTCGCGTCACCGGTGATCACGACAGCGATTCGCTGTCGTTGGCCGGGGACATACGTCATCCCGCCAGGCAGTTGGAGCACTACTCGACCGGTTCCGGCGTTGAGCGCAGTCCCGGTGTGACAACCGGAACGGGCGCAGGTCTGATCGCCCGGCGCGCCGGTGTGGCGCGGATCGGGGCCGACAGAAAAGGCGAGGAGAAGAATTGGAAGTGTTAGGAGAACGACGGAGCGTTTAGCAATTGTGAGGAGGAGTTCTTTATGCATAATCCCTGTTTAACCCGGACTTGTATCAGTCTACCCGATTCTTTGTCGAGAACTTATTACCCGGTAAAAAGTTCACAATTGGGTCAGCCCGGCTAGGGCCTTACGCGTAGTAGTGCTGAGGGGAAGAGTTGAGAGGCGATCGGGAGAAACCCATTCGAGCGGAGAGGGAACGCGACGGACAGAGCCTTCAACCACCTGGAAGGTGTAGATGTGATTGGTGATGCTGTGCTTGAAAAGGTGGAGCGCCCGCCCTATTTTCGCGTTCGGTAGCTGATGCGGTTCGGGAAGTTCCCAGAATCCTGACAGGATCGCCGCTTCCGGAGGTCGTTGCCAAAGAAGAATATTTCCGTTCCGTATGACTACCAGGAGCGAGCGCTCCACCCGACGGATGACCGTCTTGGATAATTTGATAGGCAATTCACGGGCCAAACCTTTCTCGTGGGCTTGGCACCCGTTTGCCAAGGGGCATTTCGCGCATTGCGGGTCCCGAGGAGTGCAGACGGTCGCACCCAACTCCATTACCGCCTGATTGTGGCGGGATGGTTGGGCGGGGTCGAGAAACTCGTCGGCGGCGAGGCGAAGACGAGATTTTGTCGCTGACTGAGAGATGTCGCCGGTTTCCGCCAAAAAACGGGCGAGGACGCGGACGACATTGCCGTCGACGACGGCGTGGGGATGGCCGAAGGCGATGGAGGCGACGGCGGCGGCGGTGTAGTCTCCGATCCCGGGCAACGTTCGGAGGATCGAGTGTTCGCGCGGGAAGGCACCCAGCGCGACGATCGTCTTCGCAGCGGCTTGGAGGTTCCGCGCGCGGGAGTAGTAGCCGAGTCCAGCCCAGGCGGCTAGAAGTTCTGGTTCCGGTGCCTGCGCCAAGGCATCTACAGTTGGGTAGAGGGCGAGGAACCGTTCATAATAGGGAATTACGGCCGCCACGCGGGTTTGCTGCAGCATGATCTCCGAAATCCAGATCGCATAGGGGTCTCGGGTTCGGCGCCAGGGGAGATCTCTTTTGGCGATTTCGTACCAGGCGGCCAGAGCGGCGCGCGCTACGGGGAGTTCAGTCATTGGCTAAAAAGAAGAGCGCTTTCAAGGGAGACGACGCGATTGTCATCCGGGGGGCGCGGATGCACAACCTCAAGAATATCTCGCTCGAGCTGCCGCACAACCAATTGACGGTGATCACGGGGGTTTCCGGGTCCGGCAAGTCATCGCTCGTCTTCGATACGGTCTACGCCGAGGGCCAGCGCCGCTACGTTGAGTCGTTGTCGGCCTATGCTCGCCAGTTTCTGGACCGGATGGAGAAGCCGGACGTCGATGAGATTCTGGGGTTGGCTCCGCCGATTGCGATCCGCCAGAAGAACACGACGCGGAACCCGCGGTCGACGGTGGCGACTTCGACGGAGGTTTACGATTTTCTGCGGCTGCTTTTCGCTCGGGCGGGCACCACGTTTTGTTCCCAATGCGGTAAGCCGGTGCAGCGGGATAACGTCGACCATGTAGCGGAGACGATGGGCCGCTTGCCGCTGGGGTCGCGGTGGTATGCGCTGTTTCCGGTGAACACGGCGCAGAAGGAGCAGTTGATGGACCTGCGGCGGCGGGGCTTCAATCGGCTGTATCAGAACGGGAAGGTGAGCGAGTTTTCGACGCCGGAATCGCTGCTGGATCTGGATTTCACGCAGCCCCTGTGGGTGTTGGCGGACCGTTTGGCGATTACGGCCGATATCCGGTCACGGATTATCGATACGGTGGAGATCTGCTACCGCGAAGCGGGCGAGGTGGTGTTCGAGCAGGCGGGGGCGGAGACACCGGAGCGGATCCGGTTCGCGGAGGCGTTCGCCTGCAAGACCTGCCACCTGACTTATCAGACGCCGGAGCCGACGCTGTTCTCGTTCAACTCTCCATTTGGGGCGTGTCCTCGCTGCCAGGGTTTCGGCAACGTGGTGGATTATGATCTGGACCTGGTGATCCCCGATCCGACGGTATCGATCCTATCGGGCGCGGTGGCTCCGTGGAGCACGCCGGCGTATCACGACTGGCAGACTCGGTTTGTGAAGCGATATAGCAAGGCGGTGCGTTGCGAGGTAGCGGTTATGGATCTGCGGAAGGACGAGCGGGACCTGCTCGTGAACTTCCTGCGGAACGAGTTCTTCCCGGAGCTCGAGGAGAAGAAGTACAAGGTGCAGATCCGGGTGTTTCTGAGCCGGTACCGCGGCTACAGCGAATGCCAGGAGTGCGGCGGGGCGCGGCTGCGGAAGGAGGCGCTGAACATCCGGATCGGCGGCAAGAATATGGCCGAGGTTACCCGGCTGAACATCGCCGAGGCTCATGCGTTTTTTGACGCCTTGGCGCTGGCCCCGGAGCAGCAGACGATTGCGGGGAAGGTGCTGGTGGAGATCCAACAGCGGCTGAAGTTTCTGAACGATGTGGGGTTGGAATATCTGACGCTGGACCGGCTTTCGGCGACGCTGTCGGGCGGCGAAGCGCAGCGGATCCAGTTGGCGACGTGCT
>JBBRIO010000375.1:0-5737 GCA_038220855.1 Bryobacterales bacterium
GGAGATCGTCTGTCTATGAATACCGTAGTTCCCTCTGGCAAAGATATCCAGAGAAATTGGCATGTTATTGACGCCACGGGCGCCGCGCTTGGGCGCATCGCTTCGCAGGCGGCACATATTTTGATGGGCAAGCACAAGGCCATCTACACGCCGTACATCGATATGGGCGACCATGTCGTCATTGTCAACGCTGAGAAAGTTCGCCTGACCGGTAAGAAGGAAGAGCAAAAGTTGTATCGCTATCACTCCGGCTACCCGGGCGGTCTGACCGAGATCAGCGCCAAGAAAATGCGGGCAACCCGTCCGATGAAAATGGTGGAAGAGGCCGTTAAAGGCATGCTCCCGAAGAGTAAGCTCGGAAAGCATATGGCTACGAAGTTGAAGGTTTATGCGGGCGATACCCATCCGCATCAAGCTCAGCAACCAGTGGCTCTTGAAGCAATTCTCCGGTAATGATTAAAGTGAGGAATCCGAAGTGGCTGTTTTAACTCAGTGGCTCGGCACCGGTCGGCGTAAGACCGCCGTGGCCCGCGTGTTTTTGCGCAATGGTAGCGGCAATATTGTCGTCAACGGGAAGCCGTTTGATCAGTATTTCACCAGTGACTCGGCCCGTTCGGCCGCCAAGCAGTCGCTGTTGGCTACCGAAACATCCGACAAGTTCGACGTGCTGATTCTCGCCGATGGCGGCGGAATCAACGGACAGGCTGGCGCCGTCCGTCTTGGCATCGCTCGGGCCTTGTGTGAGTTCAACATCGAACTCCGCAGCAAGCTTAAGGGAATGGGCTATCTGACCCGCGACCCCCGCTCCCGCGAGCGGAAAAAGTACGGTCAGAAGGGCGCCCGCAAGCGCTTCCAGTTCTCGAAGCGCTAAACTGTCAATCCGGATTCCACACATCTATTGCCGGCAGGACAAATACCGCTCGGAAAGTCCTGCCGGTTCGTGTGTTCCATCCCCAACTAAGGAGTTATCTTGCCGTCTATCTCAATGAAAGAATTGCTCGAAGCAGGCGTTCACTTCGGGCACCAGACCAAGCGCTGGAATCCAAAGATGAAAGAATACATCTTTGGCGAACGAAATGGCATTTACATTGTCGATCTGCAAAAGACCCTGAAACTGTTCAAAGACGCCATGGCCTACGTGGGCGACATGGCATCGCAGGGTAAGAACGTACTTTTTGTTGGCACGAAGCGCCAAGCGCAGGAAGCGATCGCCGAAGAAGCCACCCGTTGTCAGATGTTCTACATCAACAACCGCTGGCTGGGCGGCTTGCTCACGAACTACACCACGGTGAAGAAATCGATTGAGCGTCTTAAGATGCTTGAAGATCTCGCCGAGACCGGCAACTACGGTGGCCGGACCAAGAAAGAGATCATCCAGCTTGAGCGGGAGCGGAAGCACCTCAGTGCCAACCTGTCCGGAATCCGTGACATGGGCCGTCTTCCGGACGTCCTATTCGTCGTCGATTCGAACAAGGAAGCGATTGCGGTCATGGAAGCGCGTCGCCTGGGTATCCCGGTCGTCGCCGTGGTTGACACCAACTGCGACCCCGATCAGGTCGACTACGTGATCCCCGGCAACGATGACGCTCTCCGCGCCATTCGCTTGTTTACGAACAAAATCGCGGAAGCCTGCCTCGAAGGCCGTCAACAGGTTTCGGAATCCGAACTCGGCGTGAGCAACAGTGCCGACGACGAAGTTCTCGATCCCGAAAAGTATCTGGACCCGCAATTCTCGGCTCAATTGATGTCGGAGACCAATTCGGAAACTGCCGAAGAAGATCTCGCCCTCATCATGCCGCGCGGCAGCAAGACGCTGGTTCAAGAAGACTAAGTTTCCACTTTTAGTTGCTCCACGGCGCCGGGTCCCCGGCGCCGTCCCTACCTCCCCAACCACAACTTATCGAGGTTTTATGGCTGACATCACCGCACAAATGGTGAAAGCGCTGCGCGACCGTACCGGCGCGGGCATGATGGAATGTAAGAAGGCCCTTGAAACGGCGGGCGGCGATATCGAGAAAGGCATTGAGGAACTTCGCAAGCGGGGCATCGCCTCCGCTGCTAAGAAGACTGGCCGCTCCGCCAAGCAAGGCACCATTGTCATCAAGTTGTCCGACGACAAGACCTCCGGCGTCATCGTCGAGTTCAACTGCGAGTCCGACTTCGTAGCCCGCACCGATGACTTCCAGAGCTTGGTCGCCGATCTCGCCGAACAGGCTCTCGCCTCGGCCAATGTTAAAGCTCCGGCCGACCTGCTCACCGAAGCCTACGCCAAGGACCCGTCGATCACGATTTCCGACCTGATCACCGCCAAAGTGGCGAAGATCGGCGAGAACATGAAGCTCGCGCGCGTCGAGAAGCTCTCCGGTGGCGTCCTGGGAGCCTACATCCACCCGGGCGCCCAGCTCGGAGTGCTGATTCAGGCTACCGGTTTGGCCGCTTCGACCGACGAGATTCAGGACTTGGTTCGCGACATTGCGATGCAAGTGGCCGCTGCCGATCCCACGTTTATCGCTCGCACCGAAGTGACCACCGAAGTGCTCGAGAAGGAAAAAGAGATTCAGCGCGAGCGCGCCCTCCGCGAGGGCAAACCGCCAGCTATCGTTGAGAAGATGCTCGAAGGCCGCATGTCCAAATACTACGAAGAGGTTTGCCTCCTCGAACAGCCGTTCATCAAAGAGAACTCGCTTACCGTGGGCCAGTTGATCGAGCAGACCAACAAGAAGCTCGGCGTCACTCTCACGCTCGCCAAGTTCATCCGGTTCAAGGTGGGTGAAACCGCCGGTCCGGACGTCCCCGAAGCGGAATAACGAACCGTGGCGAGTTCCGCTCCCAGGCAACGATACCAGCGCATTCTGCTGAAGCTCTCCGGCGAAGTTCTCGCTGGAGAGGGCGGATTTGGCATCGACCAGGACAGCCTCCATTCGATGGCTCGCGAAGTTGCCGAAGTGGCGCAGACAGGCGTTCAAGTGGGCCTCGTCGTCGGCGGTGGTAACTTCTTCCGCGGCGTGCAAGCCGCCGCTAAAAAGATGGACCGGGTTACGGCTGACCACATGGGTATGCTGGCGACGGTGATCAACTCGCTCGCCCTGCAGGACGCTTTGGAGCGCCAGGGAATTCCGACGCGAGTGATGACGGCGATCACGATTCCCTCGGTGGCCGAACCGTACATCCGGCGCCGGGCGATTCGGCACCTCGAGAAGGGCCGGATTGTGATTTTCGCGGCTGGCACATCGAACCCGTATTTTTCAACCGATACCGGAGCCACGTTGCTGGCGCTCGAGATTCACGCCGAGGTCGTCGCCAAAGCAACGGGTGTCGATGGGGTGTACGACAAAGACCCGCGGAAGCACGCCGATGCGGTGATGTTCGAAACGGTGACCTATCATGAGGTGCTGGCGAACTCGTTGGCCGTGATGGATGCCTCCGCCGTCGCGATGTGTCGAGAGAACAAGTTGCCGATCCGAGTCTTTAACTTACGGACGGCAGGCAATATAATGCGTATAGCGATGGGCGAGCCCGTCGGCACTCTGATTTGTTGAAGGATTTCTTCTTATGTCGCAACCTTTCACGACCGCCAAAGAAGTAGAAGCGCACGCTAAGCAGCGCATGGATAAGGTACTAGTGGACATGCAGTCCGACGCCGCCTCGATCCGCACCGGACGGGCCTCGATCCACCTGCTCGACTCGATTCAGGTGGAGTCCTATGGGACGATGTCGCCGCTCTCTCATGTGGCGACCCTCCACGTTCCCGAGCCCGCCATGATCACGGTCCAACCGTTTGACCGGTCGCAGATCAAGGCCATCGAGAAGGCCATTCAAAACTCCGATCTCGGCTTGAACCCGTCCAACGACGGTAACCTGATCCGTCTCCCGATCCCGGCTCTGACGCAGGAGCGGCGCAAGGAACTGGTCAAAAAGCTATTCGGCTTGGCCGAAGATCATCGCGTGGCGATTCGGAACGTGCGCCGCGACGCTAACGACTCCGTCAAAAAGCTGGTGAAGGACAAGGCCATCAGCGAGGACGACGAGCGCCGCTCGCTCGAGGATATTCAGAAGCTGACCGATGGCTCGATCGCCAAGCTGGACGTCATCGCCAAGTCCAAAGAAAAAGATCTGCTCGACGTAAAGTAGGCTCTATGCGCTTCCTCGCCTTTCTCCTGGTTGCATGTTCGATGATGGCCGCCGAAAAGGCGGCCATCTTTCCGAAGGTTGGTCCGAAACCGGTCGGGCCCTATACCCCCGGGGTGATGGCTAACGGGGTCCTCTACGTTAGTGGCCAGGGCGCGCGCGACGCCTCCAACCAGATGCCGGCGACGTTTGAAGGTCAGACTCGGCAGTGCCTCGAAAATGTGAAGGCGATCGTCGAGGGCGGCGGGCTGAAAATGCCCGACATCGTTTATGGACAGGTGTATCTGGCCGACATGGCGAATTTCGTGGCGATGGATAAGATTTGGAAAGAGTACTTCCCTGGGGCCGGCCCGATGCGCGCGGTGCTCGGCGTGAAGCGAATGCCGACGGAGACGCCGGTTGAGATTAATGCGGTGGCGACTACGAAGACGCTGGATCGGGTCTACATCCCGGGTCAGTATGCAGCGACCCCCGCGGCGGCTCTGGACCTTTTGAAGAAGGCCGTTCCGGACTTGGGCAACTTAGTGTTTGTAAATGTGTATGTTACGCCGGATGTCTCGCTAGCGGCTTTGAATGCTGCGTATGCTCCCTTGTTCGCAGCGGGCGATGCGCCGGCGCGGGCGTCCCTGGTCGTGAACGAACTGCCGGGCGGCGCAAAGGTGGCGATCACTGGGGTGGCGGTTAAGGATCGCAAGGATCGGCGGGTTGTTCGCCCTCGGAGCATGGCTCCGAGCAAGACGGCCAGCCCCTGCGTCTGGGCTGGCGACACGCTGTACTGCTCGGCGAAGTCGGGCTTTATCCCGGGTCCAAACTCTGGGATCTATGCACCGACGGTGGAGTTACAGGTGCGGCAGACGATGCGGAATCTGCTGGACGGTTTGGAGGAGGCCGGGCTGAACTTCAGCCATTGCGTCCAGTCGAACGTCTACGTGGATGATCTGGCCGAGTTTGGCAAAATGAACGGCATTTACGGCAGCTTCTTCCCGCAGGTGCCTCCGACCAGGACGACGGTACAGCCTTTAGGGCCAGTGGAACGGAAGGAAGGGCCTAACGCCACTTGGCCGATGTTGGAGCAGGTGTCGGTCGTGGCGGTTCGTCCAAGCGTCCCTTAGGTTAACGGGTCATCGACGGTCTTTTGCCAAGCCTTGAAGTCGGCTTCGATGTCCTGGATGCGCTTGGTCTGCTTGGGGTCGTCGATGAGGCTGGTCATCTCTAACGGATCCTTTGAGAGGTCGAAGAGTTGGCGGGTGGTTTGGCCGTTGACGGTGTAGCGGATTAGCTTGTGGGTGCTGGTCCGAATGGCCCGTTGGAAGTCTCGATAGGCGTGGTAAGTGTGGGGCCGATCGTAAGCGTACGTCCATCCCCAGCCTTGCGAACTGTCTGAATTTCGGCTAGGCCTGCCGCCGCCGCCAAGCGATCGGGGTCAACTCCGCCACTTCACTCACCTTCCTATCCCCCATCCCAGGCAGCACACTGAGCAGATATTGCCGCACCGGAATCCCCATCCTCCGGCAGCTCTCCACCACCGACAAAATCGCCGCCACCCTCGGCCCCGCCTCAACGCTCCCCACGTGGATCCAGTTCTTTCTCTTATGTGCAATCGTACATA
>JBBRIO010000376.1:0-5724 GCA_038220855.1 Bryobacterales bacterium
CGTTTACATGCTATTGGCGGGAGGATGGGCAACCGCTGTGGAACAATCCGGCGCTGCTGGCCCTGGATGGGGTCGATCAGGGTTACGGACCGGCCGACGCGCAAGCGTTTGCGACGAAGCTAGCCGAGCGCATCGGCGTCAGCCCCGATTACGTCAACACCGCCTACGAAGACCCGGTTTTCTACCTGCAAAAGGAACGCCAGCTTCCGATCAACGTCGATCCGGAAGACAACCGCCTGGAAGACCCGCAGGAGCGGGAGCGGATTCGGCGGGTGTTTGAGCATGGGTTGCACAATCCCACGGGGTTTGTTTTGCCGCTCCAGCGAGCTTGGACCCAGCGGGGGCCCGAGTGGCAGACGGGCTTGTGGATGCTTCGCGGCGCCAAGATTTTTCTGATTCCCGGCGACTCCGCGGTTGGCTATCGTCTTCCGCTGGCGAGCCTGCCGTGGGCGGAGTCAGGCCCATTACCCAATATCGTTACCGTGGACCCGATGGCGCAACGACCGGCGTTGCCGCCGTCGCGACCGGAGATCAGACTTCAGCCGGCGAGCCACGTCGCGCCCGCGGTCGATAAGAAGCCCAAAGCGGGAGAATCGGCCGATTGGGTGGTCCGCACGGCGCTTTGCATCGAACCGCGCAACGGTCAATTACACATTTTCCTGCCGCCGATGTCTTCCGTGGACGACTATGTCGACTTAGTCGGGGCGATTGAAGAGACGGCGACCCTGTTGAGCATGCCGGTGATCTTCGAAGGCTATACGTTGCCGCCGGATCATCGCATCAAATACGTCCGAGTTACTCCGGACCCGGGTGTGATCGAAGTCAATGTCCAGCCTTCCGATAGCTGGGGCGACCTGGTCCGGCATACGACCGAGCTCTATGACGACGCCCACCAGTGCCGTCTAGGGACCGAGAAGTTCATGCTTGATGGGCGGCATTGCGGCACCGGGGGAGGGAATCACATCGTGTTGGGCGGCCGTACGCCGAACGACAGTCCCTTTCTGCGGCGGCCGGACTTGCTGCGCAGCCTGCTTTCGTATTGGGTGAATCATCCGTCGTTGTCGTACCTGTTTTCAGGTATGTTTATCGGCCCCACGAGCCAGGCACCGCGCGTCGACGAGACCCGGGCGGATTCGCTGTACGAGCTCGAGATCGCCTTTAGCCAAGTGCCGCCCGCGGGTGGCAACCCGATTCCGAACTGGCTCGTGGATCGCATTTTTCGTCACATTTTGACCGATCTGACCGGGAATACGCACCGGGCGGAGTTCTGCATCGATAAGCTCTTTTCGCCGGATTCGTCGACTGGCCGCCTCGGCCTGCTGGAGTTGCGCGGGTTTGAGATGCCTCCTCATGCGCGCATGAGCTTGACGCAGCAGTTACTTGTTCGAACGTTGATTGCTAAGTTCTGGAAGATGCCCTATCTACAGGCGCCAGTTGCGTGGGGCACCCAGTTACATGATCAGTTTATGCTGCCGCACTTTGTGAATCGCGATATCGCCAGTGTGATGGATGATTTACGCGAGGCGGGTTACCCGTTCCGCACGGAGTGGTTTGCCCCGCACTTTGAATTCCGCTATCCGGTCTTTGGCCGGGTAAACTACCTGGGTATCGAGATTGAATTGCGTCAGGCCACCGAGCCTTGGTACGTGCTGGGCGAAGAACCGGCTGGGGGCGGAACTTCGCGCTTCGTGGATTCTTCGGTTGAGCGGCTGCAGGTGACAGCGACCGGAATGTTCGGCAATCGTTACCTGATCACGTGTAATGGGCGGCGGGTGCCGCTGCATTCGACGGGCGTCCAGGGCGGCTGGGTGGCCGGGGTCCGGTATCGCGCCTGGCAACCCCCGTCGTGTCTGCACCCGACGATTCCGGTGCACACGCCCTTGGTGTTCGACCTTTATGACACCTGGACAGGGCGCTCGGTGGGCGGTTGTTCCTACCACGTCTCCCATCCCGGCGGGCGGGCGAGCGAACAGTTCCCGATCAATGCCTTGGAGGCTGAATCCCGCCGCGGGGCTCGATTCTTCGGATTCGGGCATACGCCGGGGCCACGGCCGATGCCGTTAATGGAATCGAACCCGCTGTTCCCGTTGACACTGGATCTGCGCCGTTAGCGTACGCGGACTTCGAATCGTAGCCGATATGGGACTATGAAGAGGGTGCCTTTGATTTTCGCCCCGACCTGCTCTACCCCATGACTCGCTCCTTCCTCGATAAGCAGCAAAACCCCGACTCGGCTTGGCAATATGATCCCGAGGCGGGGTTCTATGATGAGGTATTGCAGGAGTCCGGGCAGATTCGGGGACATTGGAAAGGGCTGACGGCATCGTTACTGGGTCTGCGGGACGGCGAGTTCCGGGAACGTTGGAAAGAGGGTCAGCGGCTGATCCACGATCATGGCATCACCTATAACGTTTACGGCGATCCCCAGAGTACCGACCGGCCTTGGCCGCTTGATCCGCTTCCGCTGGTGATGGATCCGATCGAGTGGAAGTCGATCGAAGCGGCGGTAGCCCAACGGGCGGTGCTGCTCAACACGATTCTTGCGGACCTCTACGGGCCGCAGCGGTTGGTGGCCGATAAACTACTGCCGGCGGAATTGGTTTACCCGAACCCCGGCTACTTGCGTCCTTGCCGCGGTCTGAGTGTGCCGGGTGGCACGCATTTGCACCTTTACTCGGCCGACTTGGCGCGCGCTCCAAATGGCCGCTGGTGGTTTCTGGCGGACCGGACCCAAGCGCCTTCCGGGGCTGGATACGCGCTGGAAAATCGTCTGGTCTGTTCCCGTGTCTTGCCCGACGTGTTCAAGAACTCGAATGTGCAACGCTTGGCGGGTTTTTTTCAGGCTTACCGGGAGACACTTTCCAGCCTGGCACCGGGCAAGCGGGACAACCCTCGCGTCGTGCTGCTGACACCCGGGCCGTATAACGAAACCTACTTTGAACATGCCTTTCTGGCCCGCTATCTGGGCTATACGCTGGTCGAAGGGGGCGACCTGACGGTAAGGGATAGCCACGTTTATTTGAAAACGCTCGGCGGGTTGCTGCCGGTGGATGTGATTGTCCGGCGGCAGGATTCCGGTTTTTGCGATCCGCTGGAACTGAGGTCGGACTCGATGCTCGGGATTCCGGGTTTGGTGCAGGCGCTGCGGTGCGGCAACGTGGCGATTGCCAACGCCCTGGGGAGCGGGGTGGTCGAATCGGCGGCGCCTTCGGCGTTTTATCCGGCGCTATGCCGTCAGTTACTGGGCGAAGAGTTGAAGATGCCGACCGTGGCGACGTGGTGGTGCGGTCAGAAAGGGCCGCTGTCGTATGTGGCGAGTCAACTGCATAATCTGGTGGTGAAACCGGTGTTTCCGAAGCCGGGCGACCAACCGATTTTCGGAGCTCGGTTGACCGAGGCCGAGCGGCGGAGCCTGGTGTCAAAAATGCGGGCCAACCCGGGCAAGTACGTGGCGCAGGAGCAGGTGGCGCTGTCGACGGTGCCGGTATGGGAAGGCGGCAAGGTGGCCCCGCGGCATGTGGTGCTGCGGGTGTTTGCGGTGGCTCACAACGGGGGCTATAAGGTGATGCCCGGAGGATTGTCGCGGGTAACTCCGTCGCTCGACAACCTTGTCGTAAGCGTCCAACTCGGCGGCGGCAGCAAGGATACGTGGGTGCTGGGCGGTAAGTCGGATGAGCAGCTAACGCTGCTCCCGCCGAAGACGAATCGGTTGGCCGTGAGCCGGGCAACTTTTGATCTGCCGAGCCGGGTGGCCGACAATCTTTTCTGGCTGGGCCGTTACGTGGAACGGGTGGAAGCGGTGGTGCGGGTAACCCGGTCGATGCTGCCGCGATTGACGCAAGAAAGTGACGCGATGCAGGCCGCCGGATTGCAGGCCGGGGCGCGGATCCTGCTGCATCATGGCTACATCAAGGGCGAAGGTGAGCTGCTCGAAAAGGAACTTCTCAACCTGCTCTATGACGTCAAGAAAAGGGGCAGTCTCGGTTACAGCATCCATTTGATCCACTCGGTGGTTTGGCCGATGCGGGACCGGATTTCGACCGACGCGTGGCGGATCCTGACGCGGCTTGATCAGCAGTTCTCGGCCGATCCGCCGGCTCCGGCCTTACGGCTGAGCGGGGCCCTCGATTTGTTGAATCAGACGGTGATCACCTTGGCGGCGTTCAGCGGCTTGGCGCTCGAAAGTATGACCCGCGGGGAAGGCTGGCGGTTCCTCGATATCGGGCGGCGCCTGGAGCGGTCCTTGCAAATGATTGAGATTCTTCGCCACGGTTTGGCGACCGATCCCGAGGTCAGCCGCGGGGAACTCGAAGCGGTGCTCGAAATCGCCGATAGCAGCTTGACGTACCGGTCGCGTTACCAGACGTCTCTGCAAACGGATTTGGTGCTCGATCTGTTGCTGGTCGATGAGGCCAATCCGCGTTCGATCGCCTTCCAGTTAGCGCGGTTGACCGAGCACGTCGAGCAGCTTCCAGAGAGCAAGTCGTTGACCCGGCGACCGGCGGAGGCTCGGGTCCTGCTCCGGCTTCTGACCAATGTCCAACTCGCTGATGTGACCGAATTGGCGGTTCCGACGGTTATGCATGCTTTCCTCGAAAAAGGGGGCAGCGACCTGCGGGACCTTTCCGAACTACTGACCCGGACATACTTTAACCACGCGCTGGCTTCTCACCGCCTTTCTGCTCCTTAAACCCATGCTGCTGCGCGCTACCCACACGACGACATACCTCTATAGCGAACCGGTGTCGATCTGTCACACCGAAGTTCACTTGGGCCCCCGGGTTTCCACTCGGCAGCGGTTAGTCGAGCATGAGTTGTTGATCAAACCGGAACCGGCGACGATCGACGAACGGCTGGACTATTTTGGCAATCCGGTGACCTATTTTTGCCTGAGCGAACCCCATCTGACCTTAACGATTACCTCGCGCAGCGTGATCGAAGTGCTGGGTGAGTCGCCAGCTTTGACGGGGCTGTCGCCGGCTTGGGAGGAAGTGAGCGAGCAGATTCGGAAGCGGGAGAGTCCCGAGGCTATGGCCGCGTCGGAGTTCATCTTCGAATCGCCATTGATTGAACTCGGTCCGGAATTTGCGGCCTTTGCGGCGAAAAGTTTTACTTCGGGTCGACCGGTGCTGGAAGCTGCCCTCGACCTTTCGCATCGAATCTTTACCGGATTCACATACGACCCCCGCGCGACGACGGTGACGACACCCGTGCGCGAGGTGCTGAAAACGAAACATGGGGTCTGTCAGGATTTTGCCCACTTCCTGATCGCCTGCATTCGCTCGCTAGGGATCCCGGCGCGTTATGTGAGTGGATATTTGCGAAGCGGCGAGAACTCGATCGGAGCGGAGGCGTCCCACGCCTGGGCGGCGGTGTTCTGCCCGGGTTATGGGTGGTTCGACTTCGATCCGACCAACGACGTGATGCCAGCCGGTGGCCACGTGACCGTCGCCTGGGGGCGGGATTATTCTGATGTGACCCCGGTCAAAGGCGTCGCCCTCGGTGGAGGGGAGCAGTTGATCAACGTGGCGGTGGAAGTGATTCCGGTGGCCGAGACGGCAATTTCAGCCGAAGTGTAGGAAAGATTTTCGCCGACCGTTGGCAACCGGAAAAAGTTTGCTATACTCCCAATGTATGGCTGCTGGCGGAGTGATCCGACGAGCACCAGATAAACGTTCGCTGGCGTAGCTCAGCTGGTAGAGCATCTGATTTGTAATCAGAGGG
>JBBRIO010000377.1:0-5719 GCA_038220855.1 Bryobacterales bacterium
GGCTGGCGCAGGCGCGGACGCCCGAGGCGAGGTTGCCGGTAGCGCGGTCGACGAGCAAGGGCGTGTTCTGAGTGATGCGTTGGCCGTTGACTGTGAGCGGGTTGCGCTGGTCGACGACGAAGTAGCGGAAAATGCCGGTCAGCGCGAGCTGATTGTAGAGATTAACGGAGCTACCGAAGGCCTTGTCAACCGGGTCGGCGAAGTTCACCTTCTGGCCTTGCCACGACCCAAAGAAAAACGTCTTGTTCTTCCTGATGGGGCCGCCGAGCTCGAAGCCGTATTGGTTCAGCTTGATGATCGGCTTCTCAAGGCCTTGGGCTTTCGAGAAGAACTCGTTGGCGTTCAGGGCGGTATTGCGGAAGAACTCAAACACGGTGCCGTGGAACTGGTTCGTGCCGCCCCGGGTGGCCACCGAAACGTTGGCACCGGAGTTGCGACCTTCTTCGGCGGACGGGTTCGAGGTGGTGACCTTGAACTCTTGCACGTTATCTGGATTTAGCCGGAAAATATTATTGACCGGATTCGGGTTCGTGCTTTCGTTGGCGTCAATGCCGTCGATCGTGACGTTGACCGCGCCGGTGCGGGAGCCGTTCACGCTGATCGTGCCGCCGGAACGTTGTACGACGCCGGGCTCATAAATCAGCAGGTTGAGCGGGTTGCGACCGTTCAGCGGGAGGGCTTCAATGGACTTCCGTTCGATCACATTCCCGAGAGTGGCGCCGGTGGTCTGGAGCGCTTCGGCGGTGGCTTCGACTTGAATTGTTTCGGTGGCGGAGCCGATGTCGAGAGTGGCGTTCACCGTCGAGGGGGTGTTGATTTGGAGGACGATCTTCTTTTGCTGGAATCGCTTGAAGCCGGTTTTTTCAACCGAGAGGGTGTAGGCTCCGACGGGGATGGAGGGGAATGCGTAGAGTCCGGCGTCGGTGGTCGTGAGTTTAAAAGTAAGACCGGTGGCTTCGTTCGTCGAGATGACGGTGGCGCCGGGGACGGAGGCACCGGTGGAATCGGTGACGGTTCCGGAGAGCTGGGTCGTGGAGGTTTGGCCGAGGAGCTGACAAGCAAGGGCCGAAATCAAGAGCGTCGAACGAAAAGCAAAGTGCCGCATTAGGAGCGCATCCCTCTGAAGTTAGGATATTTACTCAAGTATAAGCTACTAATCCCACTCCTTCACGCCCATCGAGATGCATGCTGCGGGGGAGATCGTGGCGGCAGTAGGTCCAGAGGCGTTCGATGTGAAGATCGGCCGAGGTGGCGAGGCGGCGAAGAACGGCTTCGTCGAGAAGATGAAGCGAGCGAGGGATTTGGCTGAGCTTCTTGTGGGTGGAGATGGCGCGGGCGTCTTCAACCCAGCCGGGCCAGGGGTCTCCGGCGGCAACGCGGGCTTCATAAAGGGGCACGAGCGCGGCGAACGGCTGCTGGTAGGGCGTGCCGGCTTGCACGAACAGCCGACCGCCGGGCGCGAGCCAAGCGGCGATTTTCTGGAATCCGGCCAGGAGTTCGTCGCCGGTCAGAAAGTGGAGGATGTTCGAGGCGTGAACGGCGTCCAGGCTCTGCGCGGGAAGGTTGAGATAGTGCGGGAAGCGGCTGGGAAGCAGGCGGAGCTGCGGTCGAAGCTCCGGTGGCGTGAGCCCTTCGAGCGTGGCGAGATGGTCGGGGTCGCTGTCATTGGCAAGCACGGTTGCCCCAGCCGCGAGGGCGGGGATGGTGGCTACGCCGAAGGCGGCTCCGATGTCGAGAACGGGCAGGGTGGCGGACGCGGAGTAGGCGATGAAGAGTTGGCTGAGTTCGTTGGGAACGTTGGAGGTCCAGCCGGTTTTGTTGCGGGTTGGGTGGCGGCGATGGATCACTTGACGAGGACTCGGGCGATACGGCCCTCGGGTCCGACGGCCCAGCCGGGTTGAATCGCGTTGTAGCCGGCCGCTTCGAGCGGCTCCCAAGAGCGGCCGCCGTCGCGGCTGAGGTCGGCTCCCGAGGTGCCGACGGTCAGGACGAGCTTCGGGTTGAGGAAAATAGCCGCTGAGCGGAATCCTCGGGGGCCGGAACCGAGGATCCAAGACCTTCCAGCGTTATTGGATACAGAAAGGACTTGCGTAGCCAGTTCGGGCTTGCGGTAGTCACCTCCCACGGCGAGCAACGCACCGCGAGGCCCGACGGCGAGAGAGAAAATTCCCGCCGAAGGCTCGGCTTGACGAAGCGGCGTTTCGGAAACGGTCCAGGTCTTCCCGGCGTCCCGAGAGTGGAAAACACGGGCCGCAACGGTGCCAAACCAAATTTCGCGCTTTCCCCGAACGACCAGGCACGTACCACTGGCCGCGAACCCACCTTCCCCGGGCAGAGCCGGTGGGGTGGTTCGACGCTGCCAAGTGATTCCCCCATCTGTCGTCGTTTCGATCACGACCATCCCGTCGACGGAGTCGCCCATGAGGACTCCGTGCTGAGGATCCGAGAAGGCGATGGCGTCCCAAAAGCCTTTGGGGTCTGGGTTCGTTTTGAGTAGTCGCCAGGAGGCGCCGCCGTCGATCGTACTGTAAATACGGGACTTGTCGCCTACACCGCTACTCAGGGCAAAAGCCTGCCGGGCACCGAAAGCGGCCAGGTCACGGAAATCAAGATCCTCGGCCCCGGGCACGGTTCGACGGCGCCAAGTATTTCCGCCGTCAGTAGTGAGCAGAATCGTGCCGACGGTTCCGCTCGCCCAAGCGACCTGATCGCTGACGGTGGCCAAGCCCCGAAGGCTGGCGTTGACGCCGCTGATCTGCGGAACGAACCGAACCTGCGCAGTCAGGGAGAGGGCAAGAACGAAAGCTACGAGAAGACGCACAACCTTCAGCGTACCGAACCTAGTCGTGGGTGCGCTGAACGCCCAGGGCTTGGCGCAGGTAGTCGATCCCTTCTACCGTGATCGTGAATCGGCTTTTGTCGTCGGCCAGGACGAGACTTTTCTTCTTCATGTACTCACAGACAAACGCAGCACCTTCCCGCGGAAGACCCATTTGTTTCTCCAGGTCAAAGACGGAAACCGCTACGTTAATGACGCTCCGCTTCTTGGTCAGGTAGAGCATGCCGAGAATGCGCAGCAGCAGCGTTTCGTCACAACTCAGCTCCTCCTGGAGTGCGACCAAGTGGTTCGCGGCCTTTTCGGCGCTCTCGTCTGCCGACGGTTCGGTCACGGGGGGGGCGTCGATATCGGGTCCCGGCTCGACGACGGTGACCACCGGTTTCCGCATGCGGCCGAGAAGTGCGGACCATTCTGCTGACTGTGTGGGCATATCTTGCCTATCGGCGGTTTGCGGCCAATCCCTTAGGTCCGCTATAGTGCAAGAGGTTTCATATCCAAGGAGCAATACGCATGTCTGACGCCCCAGTATCCGGCGCCGCATTCAAGCAGCAACTGCGCGACGGCCAGCCCAAGATGGGCCTTTTCTTGAACTCTCACAGCGCGACCGTGGCCGAGCAACTTGCCCACACTGGTTACGACTGGCTGCTGGTGGACTCCCAGCACGGCCCCATGGGCTTTGAGAAACTTTCCTCAATGCTTTGCGCCATCGCCAGCGGCGGCGCAAAGTCGATGGTCCGCGTTGCCGGAGCCCACGACCGAGCGGGCATCCAGCAGGCGCTCGACTTAGGAGCTGACGGCATCCTGGTCCCCTATATCAACACCGCTGAAGAGGCCGCACAGGCGATCAGCTGTGCCAAGTATCCGATGACGGGCACCCGGTCGGTTTATTTCCCCCAACGGAGTATGAATAAAGCTGGCCTGCTCGGCTACGCGGGAAGCGCGAATGACAATGTCATCGTAGCCCTGCAGGTCGAGACGGCGGCGTGTATCGAAAACATTGAGGCGATTGCCGCGCTTCCGGGCGTGGACATGCTCTTCCTCGGCCAGAACGACCTTTGCATGTCGATGGGACTGTACGTCAAGTACGAGTTCCCGCATATGTACACTTGTCCAGAGCTTCTGGCGGCGACTGAAAAGTTGGTCGCTCACGCCGAGAAGAACAAGGTGATCCTGGGAATTTTCCTCTTCGGCACGAGCCGCGTGGGCGAGTTCCTCGACAAGGGCTTTACGTTCTTCAGCCTAGGCAATGACCTGCACCACATTTTGACGCAGGCGGGAACTCACATCGGGGCGCTCGAAGGAATCGCGGACGAAAAAGGCAAGGCCTGGAAGCGCCGACCCACCGCGCTGCTGTAGCTTGCAGTTTCGACCGCGGGGCCTTAGGTGAGGTCCCGCGGTCGGCCGCGTTGTATTCGTCTCAGAAGGCTCTTCACTTTGCCGGGGTCGACTTCAGCGCCGGCCTCGAACCAGATGTCCGGGGTGCGCCGGAGCTGCAATCGTTCGGCCACCTGGGACCGAATAAACGCCCGGGCCCCATTTAGGGCATTGAGGACGAGGGCAGAATCGGCTTTCGCCGGAATCGAAACCATCACGCGGGCCTTCTTCAGGTCCGGGGCGACGTGAACTTCGATGACCTGCACGCCTTCGACGCGCGGGTCGGCCAGCTCATAGCCCACCATCTCAGTTAGTTCGATGCGGAGGGCCTCCGACACGCGTTGAGCTCGAATCAGCGGTTCCATAGTCTTTTACTCAATCCACTCTACTCCGCTGCCGACTAACACCGCGCCGAGCAGGGCCGCCGCTTCGTCTTCGGCTTTCTGCAGAAGACCCTCGGCATAAACACGGTCGCTGGAAATGGCAACCACTCCAACTAGACCATGATTCATCGAATCCTGGTGACCGATCTCCGCGACCGCCACATTGTGACGGGTACGGAGCCGGGCTTTCAGACTTCGAATTACGTTGCGTTTGTCTTTAATCGTGGTCGCGTAGTCTAAGTGCAGTTCCAAATGGAGCACTCCGACGACGGCCATTTTAGTTCAGCGAGTCTTGAATGACACGCTCCGTGATAAACGTTTCGATCGTGTCGCCGACTTTAATGTCGTTCGTGCCCGAGACGGAAATACCGCACTCGTAACCGTTCCGAACTTCGCTCGCATCGTCTTTGAAACGCTTGAGTTGGCTGACCTTTCCGGTGTGGACCGTCTTGCCGTCGCGGATGACCCGCGCTTCGGAGTTGCGGTTGATGGTGCCGTCGGTAACGAAACAGCCGGCGACGTTGCCCACTTTGGTGATCCGGAAGATCTCGCGCACGTCGGCTTTGCCCTTGTAAAGCTCCCGGTAGACCGGGGCAAGGAGGCCGAGCATCGCTTTCTTGATCTCGTCGGTAACTTCGTAAATGATCGAGTGCGAACGGACGTCAATGCGTTCCCGTTCGGCCACCGCGGCCGCCGTCCGGTCTGGCTTTACATTGAAGCCGATGATAATCGCGTTGGAAGCAGACGCCAGGAGCACGTCGGCCTCGGAAATCGCGCCGACACCCTGACGAA
Source organism: Bryobacterales bacterium (assembly GCA_038220855.1). Lineage (GTDB taxonomy): Bacteria > Acidobacteriota > Terriglobia > Bryobacterales > Bryobacteraceae. The sequence continues at coordinate 5,389 of JBBRIO010000377.1, forward strand.
GCACCCGCACGCGAACCTTGTCCGTCGAAAGTTTCTGCAGGCTCTCGGAAAGGACTTCGGCGGTGCCGCCAACGTCGGTTTTGATGATGACGTTGAGGTCCTTGGCGTCCGTACCCGACTGCATCTGCATGTTCAGAGCTTCGAGCGAAATGCGCTGCTTGGCCTTGGCCATCGCGGCGTCGCGGGCCTTGGCTTCGCGATAAACCACGATCTGCTTGGCTTTGGCGGTATCGATTACGACCTGGAAGGCATCACCGACTTCCGGCAAGCTATCGAGACCGATAACTTCGACCGGCGTCGACGGCTGGGCTTCCCGAATCGGAGCGCCTTG
>JBBRIO010000378.1:0-5704 GCA_038220855.1 Bryobacterales bacterium
GCCCCCCCGCCCACCGCCAACGGCAAGCTCATCACCGTCCTCGATAAACCCAATCGCTCCAGCGAAAATCGCGCCAGCAGAGTCTGCATCAGAAACGTCAACACCTGCGCCGCCGTGTAGAACAACGCAAAGAATCTCACCAAGTCCGGCCCCTTCCCAAACTCGCCCGTCGCCCCCGACTTGAACAGATAGTCCAGCAAGGCCGCGCTGGTCGTCCCCAACAGCACGAGCAGCGCCAGATGCATCAAAAACGGTGCCCGCTTCAGAGCCTCCCGCGCCGAACTCTTCGGCGAGTCCCGCCGCAGCGCCCCCGGACCCGACAAGCCAATCACCAACAACCCGGACAAAACATGCAGCCCCGCCAACAGTACCAAAACACTCGACGTCCCAAACCAAACCACCGTCCGTTCCGCCAACAGTCCCCCCGCAATCGCCCCTGCCGTCCCAAATCCCGCGATCCGTCCAAACCGGAATTTCGCCTCTCGCGGGTCAAATACCTCGCTCGCCAGCAACCAGAACCCAGACAGCAAAATCGCCCCAAAACCCACGAGATGCAGGTAGACGACGACCACCACCACATCCACAGCCCGGTCCAGAAACAGCCACTCCGCCGCCTGCAACACACCGCTCAGAAGCAACCCCACCGGCACCACTCGCTGTGGCGTATAGCGCTTCAGCAACAGGCTGAACAACCAACCCAACAACAGCGCCACCCCCGCCGCCGCCAACACGATCTTCGGCAGCGCCGACGCCTCATACCGCGCCAAAAACAGCCCATCGCGCGCTGCCTTCCCGGCCACTTGGTGCGCCAACATCAGCGCCGCCCCAGCCATCGCGATATAAGTCAGACGGTCGAGCCCGTCGTTACGCTTCACCCCTTCAATTGTGCCTCAACCGCCTCCTGGGAATCAGCCCCCGTCTCCGGAGCCAGCGCCGTAGCCGCCGTCTCCGGCAAGTTCGTCTGCCACCAACTCATCGCCTGCTCTTTCGTCCACCGCGGAACATCCGGCATCGCCCGCAGCAGCCGCGACAACTCCTGCGCGCTCCGCGGCCGGTTATTCGGCTCTTTCTCCAGCAACTTCATCACAATCGCCTCAAGGTTAGGCGATATCGGCATCTCCGTCCGCTGCCGCGGCGGCACCGGAGCCTTCTGCACATGCGCCATCGCTATCGCCGTCGACGACGGCTCGTTGAACACCATCTGCCCGGTCAAAAGGAAGTAAGCAACACAGCCCAGGCTGTACAGGTCCGCCCGTTGGTCAATCTTGGTCTCGCCCATCGCCACCTCCGGCGAAAGATACGCCGGCGTCCCCGTCGCCGTCCCGTCCAGCGTCATCAGGCTTTCCGACGAAGGCTCCAAGCTCTTCACCAAGCCAAAGTCCAACACCTTGGCATAGTCATACTGCAACCCCAACCGGCACAGCAGCAGGTTCTTCGGCTTAATGTCCCGATGCACCAGACCATACCGATGCGCCTCCTCGAGCGACTCACACACATCCACCAAAATGTGTACCACCCGGCTCTCGTTCAACGGCCCGTAACGGTCCACCAAAGTCTGTAGATCCACCCCGTCCAGCAACTCCATCACGTAGTAGAACGCCCGGTCCCGCGTCTGGCCAAAATCGAACAAGGCCACTGTGTGCGGACTCCGCAAAGACGCTGTCGCTTGCGCCTCCAACTCAAACCGCCGCCGAATCACGGTCTCCTGCCGGCCGCTTAAACCCGCCAGCATGTCCGGCCGGATCAGCTTAATCGCCGCATCCCGCGCTAGCATCTTGTGCCGCGCCCGCCAAACCTCGCCCATGCCGCCCTTACCGATCATGAAGTCCAGTTGGTAGCTCCCCAACTCCTCGGCCTTATGAGTGGAAACTTCCATCTTGATCGCCCGGGCGTTCATCACAAACGACCAGATAGCCATAATCACAATCGGGAGAACCCAAATGAATAGCCGGTTCCATGGTGCAGCCGGAAACCCGTGCATCTCCAGGTTCACCCAGTACGCCAGCGGCCACGCCAACACGCTGCCCACCGCCGCCGCCCCCGCTTTCCAGGGAGAATTCGGCAACAGGAAACCCGTAAACACAAGCCACAAAGCAACCCCAGAGATACCCCGCACCGGGTGATCCTCTTCAATTGGCATCCCGGTCTCGAAGGTCCCAATCGCAAATGCGACGACCACCCGGAACACGGTGCCCAAATCCAGCAGCGTCTCCTTGCTCACCCACCCGCCGCGCAGCAACGCCAAAAACCCAAGGGACGTAAAGACCAAGCCCAGGATCGTCAGCCGCTGAAATGGCTGCGTCAGCATCTTCGCCATCTCCGGCTGCAACTCGTTCTGCAGTATGAAGATCACCACCGACGTGACCGCGCACACAATCGAGATCCAGCACAGAGAAGAGCCCGCCCGCTCCAAAATCTCCGGCGGCAAACTCAACGCTCGCGACCGAGCGCTATCACTACTTCCCGAACTGGCGCGAATGACTTCCATGAACAGAGCCCTCTTCTTAGAATAGGCGCAAATCAGCCCTCAATCGGATCACCCTGAAATGCTGGTTGTATCAATGAGAAAGAGAACGATACGATAAGAGGGTACATGCTGCGCTTTGAAACCGCCGGCGAGTCCCACGGCGAATGCCTCGTGGCTACTCTAACCGGTTTACCCTCCGGAGTTCCGATCTCCCTCGAACGTGTGAACCGCGAGCTCTGGCGTCGCCAACAAGGCTTCGGCCGAGGCGGGCGCATGAAGATCGAAACCGATACCGCCCACGTCGTCTCCGGAGTACGCCACTCGAAGACCATCGGCGCCCCCATCGCCATGATCATCCAAAATCGCGACTGGAAGAACTGGACCGATTCCCTCCCGGTCGAAGACTTCGACGGCAGCGAAGACAAGAAGAAGAAGGTCCTCCGCCCCCGCCCCGGCCATGCCGATCTGGCGGGTGCCATTAAATACGATTTCCCCGATGCCCGGTACATCCTCGAACGCGCCAGCGCCCGCGAAACCACCGCCCGGGTCGCCGTCGGTGCATTCTGTAAGGAACTACTCCGTGAGTTCGGCATCGAAGTCCTGTCCCATGTGATTCAAGTCGGCACCGCAAAGATGCATCGCCCCGCCGAATGGGCCGAACTCCAAGCCCTCGCCGCGCGCGACGAAGTCCTGCTCGGCTGCGTCGACCCCATCGCCGAAGCCCAAATGAAAGAGGTGGTCGACGAGGCCTATCGCACCGGTGATACGGTCGGCGGAATCTTCGAAGTGGTGGCCCACGGCGTCCCCGTTGGCCTCGGCTCCCACATCACCTGGGATACCCGGCTCGACGGAAAACTCGCTCAAGCCATCGTCTCCATGCAAGCCGTCAAAGGCGTGGAAATCGGCTTCGCCTCCGAAGGTGCCGAGTACTTCGGCTCGAAGGTACAAGATGCGATCCACTACAACAAGGCAGACCGCGAGTTCTTCCGCGGAGCCAATCGCGCCGGAGGCCTCGAAGGCGGCATCACCAATGGCCAGGACATTCTTGTCCGCGGTCTCTTAAAGCCCATCTCTACCCTTCGCCGTCCTCTCGAATCGGTTGACCTCATCACCCGCGACGCGGAAAAGGCCGCCTACGAACGCTCGGATATCGCTGTCGTCCCAGCCGCGGGCGTCATCGGAGAGGCGATGGTAGCCATTGTTCTCGCCCAGGCCCTGCTGGAAAAATTTGGAGGCGACTCCCTCCGTGAGTCCCGCCGCAACTACGACAACTACCTGGATCAGGTCAGGAACTACTAACAATGGCCGCCCTTTCCATCGTCAAATACGGCGACTCCGTCCTTGAAACCAAGTGCGCGCCCGTCACCAATTTCGGCACCCCCGAACTCCGGAAGCTCGTCGTCGACATGTTTGAAACCATGTACGTCGCCCGCGGCGTCGGACTCGCCGCCCCCCAAGTCGGCGTCGGTCACCAACTCACGGTCATCGACACCTCGTCGGGGGAAGATCCGTCCAAGCAACTCGTCCTGATCAACCCGACCATCGTCAAACGCGAAGGCTCCCAAATCGGCGAAGAAGGCTGCCTGTCTATTCCGGGCTTCCGGGAAGACGTCCGCCGCGCGGCCCACGTCGTCGTCCAAGCCAAGGACATCGACGGCAACGACATCGAAGTCGCTGGCGAAGAGCTCCTCGCTCGGGCCCTCCAACACGAAATCGATCACCTCCACGGCATCCTCTTTCTCAACCACCTGTCGCCCCTCAAGCGGGATCTCATCCGTCGCAAGATCAAGAAGCTCCAGAAGGCCGGCGATTGGTAGTCGTCTTCATGGGGACGCCGCGGTTCGCGGTGCCTACCCTGGCCGCCCTCGTCGCTGCGGGCCATCAAGTCCGCGCGGTGTACACGCAGCCCGATCGCCCAGCCGGGCGCGGCCAACAACTGGTCTTCTCACCCGTGAAGCAAGCCGCGCTGGCACTAGACCTCCCCATCCATCAACCGGAGCGGATTCGCCGCCCCGAGATCGTCGAAGAGCTGCGCGCCTTAGAAGCAGATGTCATGGTCGTCGTCGGCTACGGCCAAATCATTCCGCAAGTCATCATCGATCTGCCTCCGCTCGGGATCATCAACGTACACGCCTCCTTGCTGCCGCGTTATCGGGGAGCCGCCCCCATCCAGTGGGCTCTTGCCAATGGCGAAACCATAACCGGCGTCACCACCATGCTCATCAACGCTGGCCTCGATACTGGCGATATCCTCCGCACAGCCGAACTGCCCATCGACCCCCTCGAAACCGCTTCGGAGCTCTCCGCCCGCCTCGCGCCCCTCGGGGCGGCCCTCTGCGTTGAAACTCTGGCCCACCCGCTCTCCCCCGTGCCGCAAGATAACGCCCAGGCGACCCTGGCGCGGATTCTGACCAAGGACGATGCCCGTATCGATTGGTCCCGCCCCGCCGCTGAAATCCATAATCGGCTGCGCGGCTTCACCCCTTGGCCCGGGGCCGTTTGCGGCTTCCGCGGCGCACCGCTCAAGATCCACGCAACCCTGCCCCTGCCCGAACTGACTAACCTTTCGGGCGGCGCAATCCTCCCCGGCTCGCCTTTTCGCGTCGCTTGCGGAGGCGGTACTGTACTTGCTATCAACGAAGTCCAGCAGGAAGGCCGAAAAAGAGTACCCGCCGAGAGCTTTCGCAACGGGCAGCACTTAGCCGACAATGAGAGTCTGACATGACACTTCCCCTTGGTTATCGCTACGCCACCCTGTATGCTGGCATCCGGAAAGTCGCCAAAGACGATCTGTGCCTCATCGTCTCCGATTCGCCCGCCTCTGCCGCTGCCGTCTTCACGCAAAACAAGGCCGCCGCCGCCCCGGTTAAGATCGGGCAAAAGAACCTCGCCGCCTCGAAGGGCATCGCTCGGGCTATCATCACCAACGCCGGCAACGCCAACTGCGCCACCCGCACCGGCGAGAAAGTGGCCAACGAAACCGTCCGTGCCTTGGCAAAAGCGCTCAAGATCCCAGCCAATCAAGTGCTGCCCGCTTCTACGGGGGTCATCGGCGTTGAACTCGATGTCTCGAAGATTACGACCAACCTCCCCGCCCTCGTGGCAGCCCTCTCTCCGGATAAGTTCGACCAGGCCGCCGATGCGATCCTGACGACGGACCTGACTCGGAAGGTGGCCACGGCCTCCCTTTCGGTCAAGGGCGGCATCATCCACATCGCCGGCATGACCAAAGGCTCC
>JBBRIO010000379.1:0-5702 GCA_038220855.1 Bryobacterales bacterium
ATAAGACCCTCAAAATCAATAGCGAAGATGTGCTGGAAGCCAATTTGGAATCGCGTTTGAAAGCGGTCTTTTCAACCCGCGCTGAGCGTGTCGTCTTCGTTAAAGGAGATCCTGATCTCGAGTTCCAATACGTCGCCCGGGCGATCGATATGGCTAAGGGCGCTGGCATTGACAAAGTTGGCTTGATGACTCCCAAGATGGAACAGGGACAATAGGAGAACCCGCGTATGATGAAAACTCTCCTCACCCTGGCCGCCTGCGGCGTCCTTCTGCTCTCGGCCACTGGTTGCCAAAAGCTCAAAGCCCGTGACAATCTGAACCAGGGCGTTCGGGCATACAAGGCCACCAAGTATGCGGACGCGGTAAAGTCTTTCCAATTGGCCGTGGAGCTTGATCCTGACTTCCCCACCGCCCGGCTATATCTGGCGACCGCCTACATGAGCCAATGGATCCCCGGCGCTGAATCGGACGAAAACAAGAAGTTCGCTACGGCCGCCTACGACAACTTCCAAAAGGTTCTCGAAAAAGATCCGAACGATAAGTTGGCCATCGCCTCGATCGCTTCTCTCTATTACAACCAGAAGAAGTTTCAAGAGGCGAAGGAATGGAACGAGCGCTTGCTCAAAGTCGATTCCCAGAGCAAGGAAGCGCTGTATACTCTCGGCGTTATTGCCTGGGGTAAAGCGTATCCGGTTCGTGGCGAGGCCCGCGCTAAGCTCAGCATGAAGCCCGAAGATCCGGGTCCGCTCAAAGACAAGAAAGTTCGCGCGGAAGTTCGCGAGAAAAATTTGGCCTTGGTTCAGGACGGGCTGAAACAACTCGAAGCTGCCGTTAAAGTCGATCCCGATTACGACGATGCCTACGCTTATCTCAACTTGATGCATCGCGAGTTGGCCGACATTTCCGATACTCCGGAAGAGTATAAGAAGGAACTTGAACAGGCCGATGCCTACGTCCAGCAAGCACTCGAAGCGAAGAAACGGAAAGCCGAAGCGCTAGCGAAGAAAGCTGCTGGCGGCATTACGCAAGACGCTCCTAAGAAGTAATTTATTGATGACCGGCTGGTCTCATAGCGTGTACTCTGAATGAAAGGGGTCTCGTCGTGAGTCAGCCGGTCGATCTGTTTAGCCCTGTTGATCCAGTCTTGATGGCGCGCTTTGAAGAGCTCGTTGCCAAGTACTCGAAGTTGCGTCCGCAGGAAAGTCTGGTCTCCCTTCGCCAAGCTTTTGAATACGCAGCTCTCCATCATACCGGCCAGACTCGTTCCTCTGGCGAGTCGTATATGGCTCACCCCCTCGAAGTGGCCCATATCCTCTGCGATATGTCCATGGACCTGGTTTGTCTCGAAACCGGACTCCTGCACGACACGGTCGAAGATACCGTCGTTACCGTTGAAGACGTGCGGAAACGCTTTGGTAACGATGTCGCCCGGTGCGTAGACGGCGTAACCAAACTGGCCAAGCTGAACTTCTACTCGCGGGAAGAGCGTCAGGCCGAAAGCGTCCGTAAAATGTTGCTCGCCATGGTCAACGACATCCGCGTCGTCATGGTCAAGCTGGCCGACCGCCTTCACAACATGCGGACGATGGGCTCTCTCAGCCGCGAACGTCAGGAGCGGATCTCCCAGGAAACCCTCGAGATCTATGCCCCCATCGCCCACCGCCTCGGCATGGGTAAGATGCGCGCCGAACTCGAAGATCTTGGCTTTCGCCATTTGGATCCGGCCGCCTTCGCCGAAGTGAATGAGGCCATTGAGTCCCGCCGCAAGGTCACCGGCGGAGCCCTCGAAGAGATCCGTCACGCCGTTGAAGTCAAGCTCGCCCGCGAAAACATTCCGGCCAGAATCGAAGCTAGGCTCAAACGCCCCTTTAGCGTCTACCAGAAGCTCAAACGGCAAAAAATCAGTATCGAGCAAGTTTACGACCTGCTCGCGATTCGTATCATCACCGACAGCGTCAAGAACTGCTACGGCGCTCTCGGCACCATCCACGGCGAATGGACCCCCATCCCTGGCCGCATTAAAGACTTCATCGCCATCCCTCGGCCTAATCTCTACCAGTCGCTCCACACCTCAGTCATTGGCCCCGGTGGCCAAGCCTTCGAAGTACAGATTCGGACCGAGGAGATGCATCGCATCGCCGAAGAAGGCATCGCGGCCCATTGGAAGTACAAAGAGGGCAACAAGGGAGCCCAGTCCGATGAACAACAGGTGGCCTGGCTGCGGCAGTTGGTGGAATGGCAGCAGGACGTTCACGACCCTGGCGAGTTCATGTCGACGCTCAAGGTTGACCTGTATCCCGAGGAGGTCTACTCCTTCACCCCGCGCGGCAAAGTCATCATTCTGCCCCGCGGTGCCTCGCCCGTCGACTTCGCTTACGCCATCCATTCCGACGTCGGTCACCTCTGTGTCGGCGCCAAAGTCAACGGCCGGATCGTCCCGCTCAAGTACGAACTCAAGAATGGCGACGTCGTCGATATTCTGACCCAGCAAGGGCACGTCCCCTCGAAAGACTGGCTCAACTTCGTTAAAACTTCCAAGGCGCGCAATCGCATCAAGCACGTCGTCAACACCACCGAGCGGGCTAAGGCCGTCGAAATCGGTGAAAAGCATCTCGAAAAAGAAGCTCGCCGCCTCGGCGTACAGTGGAAGAAGATCCCTAAAGAGCACTTGGAAAAGGTCGCTCACGATTACGGCTTTGGCAAAATGGAAGACCTCCACGCCGCCCTAGGCTATGGCAAGTTCTCTCCCCGCCAGGTTCTCCTGCAACTCGCCCCGGAACAGGTCGCCGCGGCCGAGGCCGTCGAAGTAAGCTCTGCCCCTCCCGCCGTCGCCCCTACGAGTAAGATAGACGACAAAGATCTCATCCTCAAAGTCCGCGGGGTCGACGACATCATGGTCTATCGGGCCAAATGCTGCAACCCCATTCGCGGCGAGTCCATCGTCGGATACATCACCCGCGGTAAGGGCGTAGCTGTCCATTCGGTAAATTGCACCAACGTACAGAACCTCATGTACGAAGTCGAACGAAAGATTGAGGTCGAATGGGCCAAAGCCGTCTCCGAATCCTTCCTCGTCAAGCTAGTCATCTATACTGACGACCGCCCCGGCATGCTCAATCAGCTAACCAGTGCGTTGTTCAACGAAGGCACCAATATTAGGACCCTCGAAGCCCAACCCGACGCTTCCCGGAGCGACGGTAGCGCTCTCGTCAACGTGGCGATCGACGTCAAAGACAAAAAACAGCTCGAACGGATCGTCTCTTCCCTGCGTCGCATCAGCGGAATCCGGGACGTCGAACGCTCGCAATCCAGTACATGAACCCCGAACACATCGCCATATCAAAATCCAAAGGAATCGAAATCGATTGGGAGGGCGGAGAGCATTCCAGCTTCCCTGTCGAACTCCTGCGCGCCGAATGCCCCTGCGCCACCTGTACCGGGGCTCATGGAACCGAACCCCAGAAATGGACCCCTGAGCCCAACCCGTTTCAGATGTTTAAGCCCCGGATTGCCATGGAGAGCGTCGAATCGGTTGGCAATTACGCCATCCGCATCCATTGGAATGACGGCCATAAAACCGGCATCTATTCCTTCGATCTTCTCTTCAAAATTCGCCCGTCAGCGGCCGCGAAAACCTAGTCCGGTAGCTTCTCGGCCATCTCCGCCAACAGTTCCCGCTCCGCGTCCGTAAACCGGGTTTTTACCCTAGCAGCATTCAGCAGCGCCTTTCGCTCGTCCGGCTCCAGGTTGCGAAGCCTCGCCAGGATTCGCTTCCCGTCACCGCGCTTTTCCTCCGGCATCGTCTCGGAAAATTTCCGATAAAGGCCGCGAACCGTTTGTTGCTGTTCCGGCGTCAAGCTGCGAAAGGTGTCCAGAGAACCTTGCAACCGCTGTTTCTGCGCCGGTTCCAGCCGATTCCACTGCTCCAACCTTCGTTCGAACATTTGCCGCCGGGCGGGCGGCATGTTTTTCAGGATCTGCTCTCGCTCTTCCGGCGTCATCTGACGCATTTTGTCCAGAACCAACGCTTGCGTAGGAGGCGGAGCCATCAACCCCTTGCGCTGCATTTTCGTTTGCGGCTGCGGATCGGCGAGCACCACCCCGGCCAGCAGGCCAATAACTACGAACACCCGGAGCATCATAATCGCTTCTCCTCTTCTGCCGTCGGCTCCAACTGACGCAGCATCTCCATATCCTCAAGCGCCCGCTCAGCCTGCTCCAACTCCTGCGCTTCAATCTTTACCGTCGACGCCGCCAGGTCCGGACGCGCCGGATTCTGCAGGTAAATTCCTACCACGAGCGTCAAACACGCCACGCCCACCGTTAACGCCGGCTTCCAGCCAATATCGCCCGCCAGCCATTGCCGCACCGGAGCCGTCCATCGTTCCCATGCCGACGGCCGCTCTTCCGCCGCAATTCTGGCGAACAACGCATCGTCGAAACCGGCTGAAACTGGCACCGCTTCCCAACCGTCGAGCGCCGCCCACACCATCTTTTGTTGCTCGGCCAGCGCAAAACACTCTTTACACACCGCTACATGCTGCTCCAGCAACTCGGTTCGCTCTTCGTCCAGCATATGCGCACAGTACGACAAAAGGACGTCGGCGTTCCCGCTCTCTAAAGGACAACTCATTGTATTGGGATTCATCGTAGTTCCTCCTCTCAGCCCGCCATATGCGCCAATTTCGCCCGTAAACCCTCATAGGCCCGGAACAACAAACTCTTCACTGCCGACTCGGAACATTCCAGCGCCGCCGCAATCTGCGAATACTCCATCTCTTCGTACTTATGCATCAATACCGCCGCCCGCTGTTTGGCCGGCAAATTCTGAATCGCCTGCCGAATCTCTACAAATTTCGATTCCCGAACCAGAGATTGTTCCACCGTGGGCCCGCGGGAAGCAACCTGCCGCCCCATCCCTTCGCTGATCTCCTCGTCCAGGCTCTCCTGATTGCGTTCGTGCCGCCCATCCCGGATGTGATTCAACGCCAGATGGCTCGCAATCCGAAACAACCACGTCGTGAACTTGGCCGTTGGCTCATAATTAGCCCGGCTCCGGTACACCCGCAAAAAAACTTCCTGCGCTAACTCCTCCGCCACCGCCTGATTCGAAATCATCCGGTACAGAAAATGGATCACCGGGCCCCGATACTTCTCCAGCAACACCGCAAAGCTCTGCGTGTCGCCTTCGCGCACCCGCAGCATCAGCTCCGCATCGCGTTCGAGAGTGGCCACAGCCATCATACTTCTCTCAACCCGCTGATTTCGGAAATGTTGCGGCCCGATAGTTACATTGCTAAACTTCCCCGCCCAACTCCCGCTCCATTAACTCCCGCAGCGCATCATGCGGACTCTTCCCCTGACTAAAAATCGCATGCATCGTCTCCGCTATCGGCATCGATACCCGCTGTCGCCTCGCCAACTCCACCGCCGAGTAAGTGTTCTCCACTCCCTCGGCCACCATATGCATGCCTTCTTGAATCTCCTGTAAGGTCCTTCCCTTAGCTAACTCCAGCCCCACCCGCCGATTCCGGCTCAAATCCCCCGTACAAGTCAAAATCAAATCCCCCAACCCCGCCAACCCCATCAACGTCGGCGCCTGCGCCCCTAGCGATACCGACAATCGCGTCAACTCCGCCATGCCCCGCGTCAACAACCCCGCCATCGCATTCGACCCCAATCCCAGCCCGCTGCACACCCCC
>JBBRIO010000380.1:0-5675 GCA_038220855.1 Bryobacterales bacterium
AAAGCGCGGCCTTTTTGTCGTTCTTGGTTTTCGCTAAAGCAGCAGAAAACCCGTCTCCACTTCCTCTTCGATAATCCGGTTCCAAACCACCCGCGCCAATCGCTCTTCTCCATCCAACCGGCAACGGATCACTTGGCCGCTCGTGAGCGCCGGATACATATGCGACGCCCTAAACCCACCCGCACTCTGATCCAGCATCCGGCCCCGAACCTCAAAAATCTGAGGCGTCTCCATCACCAGAATCACTTCTGCCATCACGGGCACACGCTCTTCGCGCCGACGTTCATCCACTCCCGTAGCGTCCTTGTTTTTGGAATTCAGAAACGAAAACATCGGATTACTCCTCGCCTTCCACGGCCGTCGCTACCCCGTGGGCCGATTCTTCATACTGTTTCAGCTTCCGGCTCAAGGTACGGCGCGAAATCCCGAGCAGCAACGCGGCTCGCTCCTGGTGACCAGCGGTCCGCTGCAAAACCTGAAGAATCAAACGCTTTTCCATGTCGTGCAACATCGCTCCATTCTGTAGCGACCGTTGCATACCGGTACCGTCTTCGATCTCAGAAAGCCCTTCGTTCACCGCCGCGTAAAGACGCTTCAGGTCGCTCTCGGCGTGCGGCAGATTCGCATACGTATCTTGAATCGCTTCGGGAAGGTCCAAAGTACAAATCTCGTCTTCATTCGCCAGCAGCGCGCACTGCATCACAACATTGCGCAACTCCCGCACATTGCCAGGCCACGAATACGCTTCCATCGCCTGCATCGCATCCACGGTGAACGACCGTCCGTCGCCGTGCTGACCCAGAAAAAGGTTGGCGATCGGTCCAATGTCCTCGATCCGTTCCCGTAGCGGCGGCACCGTCACACACAACTGCGCCAACCGGTGATACAGGTCCTGCCGAAACTTTCCTGTCCGAACCAACTCTTCCAAATCCCGATTCGTCGCCGCAACAATCCGAACATCGGATTCCACTTTCTTGGTCCCACCCAACCGAAAATACGCCACCCCGTCGAGCACGCGCAACAGCTTCGTCTGCAATCGCAGATCCAGGTCCCCGATCTCATCTAAAAAGATCGTCCCCCCGTTGGCCATCTCAAACAAACCAGGCTTCCCCACGTCGGCCCCGCTAAACGCTCCCCGTTCGTAGCCAAACAGTTCGCTCTCCACCAGATGCTCCGGCAGTGCAGCGCAGTTCAGGTCCACCCAAGCCTTTGTCGACCGGTTCGAAAAGTGGTGAATCGCCCGCGCAACCAACTCCTTGCCGCTGCCACTCTCCCCGCAAATCAACACCGCAACGGTGCTTCGCGCAATCCGCTCTACCTTCGAGTACAGCTCCCGAATCGGTCGGCTACATAGGACCGCGGGCATTCCGAGAAAACTCTGGGGACTATTCATCATTGCGGTTATAAAATCATTCTCGCCGCAACTCCCTCTCTTAGGAACCCGCAGACTCACCCTACACCCAAAGCAATTCGCCTTAGGACGATCCGCTATCCGTACTATGCCATTTTGTCCCATTCGCCAGATCGTCCGCCTTCCCCACGCGACAATTTGGCCTATTTAGCGCTTCCACCCTATAGAAACGCGAGGTTTTAGACGATTCACCGCTTGTCCCCAAAAATACGCTTCGGGCAAACCTAGCTCATGAGATCCAATTCAACCTATTCCCCCCCCGCGATAGTATTCCTCTCGGTCATGACGACCGTCGGCCTAGGCGCTCTGTTCCTCGGTCTATTTCCCTTTCACTCCACTGACTTCCTGAAGTTCCTCTGCCAAGCCACCCTCGCCGTCCTCGCCGCCTGCTTCCGCGTCAGCCTCCCCACCATCACCGGCACCCTCACCATTAACTTTCTTTTCATTCTCGTCGGCATCGTCGAACTCAGCCTCAGCGAAACACTCCTCATCGCCGCGCTCATGACCGGCCTCCAATGCGCCCTCGCCCAGGACCGTCGCCCCACCTGGCTCAAGGGGCTCTTTAACGTAGCCGTCGTCTCCATCGCCACAATCGCTACCTATGTTGTTTACGCGAACCCCTATTTCGCCGCTTCCGGCGTCTCTCCCACCGTCCTGCTCGTCACCGCTGCTTTCGTTCTCTATGTCATGACCACCCTGCCCGTCGCCATGGCCATCGCCCTCACCGAACGCCAGTCCATTGTCCGAACCTGGCGGGAATGCAGCCTCTGGTCCGGACCCTACTATCTCGCCGGTGCCGCCGTCGCCATCTTATTCACGACCACCACCCGCATGCTCGGCTGGCAGATGGCCCTGCTCATCATGCCGGTCATCTATCTCATCACCCGCTCCTACCAACTCTATATGGGGCGCCTCGAAGATGGCCGGAAGCACACCGACCAAATGGCCGAACTGCACCTCCGAACCATCGAGGCCCTCGCCCTGGCCATCGAAGCCAAGGATACGACCACCCACGATCATCTCCAGCGCGTCCAAGTCTACGCCGTTGAAATCGCCAAAGAACTCGACCTCCCATTTGAAGAGATCGAAGCCCTGCGCGCCGCCGCGCTCTTGCACGACATCGGCAAACTCGCCGTCCCCGAACACATTATCTCGAAGCCAGGCAAACTGACCCCGGAAGAGTTCGAGAAAATGAAAATCCATCCTATCGTCGGCGCCGAAATCGTCGAACAGGCGCAATTCCCCTACCCCGTCGCCCCCATCATTCGCTCCCATCATGAAAAATGGAACGGCGAAGGCTATCCCGATGGCCTCAAAGGCAACGACATCCCGATCGGTGCGCGCATCCTCGCCGCCGTCGATTGTCTGGACGCGCTGGCTACCGATCGCCAGTACCGTCGCGCTCTGCCCCTCGAAGAAGCCTTGGCCATCGTGCGCCAGGAATCCGGCCGCTCATTCGATCCCACCGTCGTCGCCGTTCTCGCCGCCAACTACGTCGAACTCGAACGAAAAGCGAAACTCCGCCGTCCCGCTCGCGCCCGGCTCTCCACCTCCATCCGCGTCGAACGAGGTGCCGCCCCTGCCGCCGGCTTCGCCGAAGCAGGGGCCGGCCCCCTTCTCTCTCCCCGCGAAGCGGAGCGCCAACCCCTCGATTTCCTCACCTCCATCGCCGCCGCCCGTCAGGAAGTCCAAGCCCTCTTCGAACTCTCGCAAAATCTCGGCAGTTCGCTCAGCCTCAATGAAACTCTGTCGGTACTCGCCCACCGTTTGAAACGGATGATCCCCTATGACTCCATGGCCATCTACTTCGCCCGCGATGGAAAACTCTTCCCCGAATTCGTCACCGGCGAAAACTTTCGGCTCTTCAGCTCTCTCGAAATTCCCATCGGTCAAGGTCTGAGCGGCTGGGTCGCCGAAAATCGCCAACCCATCCTCAACGGTAACCCCTCCGTTGAACCCGGGTACCTCAACGACCCCTCGAAATTCTCCACTCTCCGCAGCGCGCTCGCCGTCCCGCTCGAAACCGATAGCCGCGTCGTTGGCGTTCTCGCCCTCTACGCCGCCACCCGCGATTCGTTCACCGCCGACCACCTCCGCGTTCTCCTGGCGATCAGCTCAAAGCTCTCCCACTCCATCGAGAATGCCCTGAAATATCAGATCGCCGAGGCCAGCGCCACCACCGACTATCTCACCGGCCTGCCCAACGCCCGTAGCTTGTTTATCCAGATTGATATCGAACTCAATCGCTGCAGGCGCTCGGGCTCCACCCTTGAAATCCTCGTCTGCGACCTCAACGGCTTCAAATTGGTCAACGATCGCCACGGCCATCTCGAAGGCAATCGCGTCCTCAAAGAGTTCGCCACCCTGCTCAAAGAAACCTGCCGCGATTCCGATTACGTCGCCCGCATGGGTGGCGACGAGTTCGTCGTGCTCATCCCGGGCCTACCCCCCGAAGCCATCGCCCAGCGTATCGCTCAGTTCTCCCAACTCGCCCAACAAGCCAGCTACACCGTCTGCGGTGAACGCTCGCTTTCGGTCTCCATCGGCTCCGCTTGCTTCCCTGTCGACGGAGACGACACCGAACAAATCGTCGCCATCGCCGATCAACGGATGTACAAAGCAAAGGCCACCAACCAAGCCTCGGTCACCCGGCAGACAGAACCCAATCCTCGTCCGGCACCGCAACCCTTCGCCGCTCCCATGATCCATTAATCGAGCCGCTTCACCAGTTCAAATTCACCAACCCTCACGCGACTTTCGGACAGGAACAGAATCCCGCCCAGGTTCACCACCTCCTCAGCCCGATACCGCCCCCCCTCCTCCGGGGCCTCGCTCACCCGCAGCACCAATTCCCCCGCCCCGGTCACCTCGTAGCTCCCGGCATACACAATCGGCACCCCCACCCGACTCACCTCCTCGATACGAAAAGTCCCCTCTTTCGTAAATCCAAAACCCAACAAAGCCACATTCCGCCTCTTTTGCCGCGCCGCCGGCTGTCGCGCCGTCCACCGCCCCTCCAAGCGCTCAACCGCCCTCTTCTCCCCCCACAAAACCAGCGGCCACCCCAACACGATTCGCCGTCCTATCGTCATACCCCCGATTCTCCTCCCCAAACCCGATAAACTCAAGAGGCCCATGCATCCTCCCGCGCCTCCAGCAGAACCCCCTTGGCGCGATCGCCTCCGCGCCCTCCGCAACATCCCCCCCCTTGCCACCATGGTCTGGGAAACCTCCCCGCCCCTCGCCGCCGCCAGCATCTTCCTCCGCCTCCTCGCCTCCTTACAACCCGTCGCCTTCCTCTGGATCGCCAAACTCATCATCGACCGCGTCGTCTTCGCCGTCTCCACCCGCTCCCCGCCCCCCGCCGATCTTTGGCCTCTCGTCGCAGCCGAACTAGCACTCGCCATCGCTGGCGACCTCCTCGGCCGCACCGTCAACCTCTGCGAATCCCTCCTCGGCGACCGCTTCGCCAACCACGTCTCCCTCCGCCTCATGCGCCACGCCGGCCGCCTCGACCTCGCCCATTTCGAAGACCCCGTCTTCTACGACAAGCTCGAACGCGCCCGTCGCCAAACCACCTCCCGACTCGGCATGTTAACCCAACTCGCCGGACTCGCCCAAAGCGGCATTACCCTCGTCTCTGTCTCCCTCGCCGTCGCCACATTCTCCGGCTGGCTTCTCGTCCTCCTCCTCGCCACCCTCCTCCCCGTCTTCTGGGGCGAAACCCGCTTCGCCCTCCTCGCCTACTCCCTCCTCTACCGCTGGACCCCTGAACGCCGCGAGCTCGATTACCTCCGCATGCTCGGCGCCTCCGTCTCCACCGCTAAGGAAATCAAAATCTTCGGCCTCAGCAACTTCCTCCTCGAACGCTCCCAATCCCTCTTCCTGCGCTACTACGCCGAAAACCGCGGCCTCGCCATCCGCAAAGCCATCACCGGCTTCTTCCTGAACCTCCTCCCCACCTGCGGCTATTACGCCGCCTACGCCTACATCCTCGCCCAAACAGTCCAGGGCCACCTCTCCGTCGGCGACCTCACCTTCCTCGCCGGTGCCTTCCTCCGCTCCCGTTCCAGCATGGAAAGCGTCTTCGGCGGCCTCTCCAACGTCTCCGAACAAGCCCTCTACATTCAAGACCTCTTCGACTTCTTCTCCACCGAATCCAACCTCGAAAACCGCCCTAACCCCATCCCCGCCCCCCGGCCCGTCCGCCAGGGCTTCGAGTTCAAAAACGTCAGCTTCTCTTATCCCGGCCGACCCCAACCCG
>JBBRIO010000381.1:0-5627 GCA_038220855.1 Bryobacterales bacterium
AAAGTCGCGCAAATCCACGGCGTTCAAGTGCTCAACATTAACGAACTGGCGAACTCGCTTCGTCCGGTCGTCCTGCCGGGTGAACTGATGAAGGTGTTCATTCTGAAAGAGGGCAAGGAGCATAGCCAGGGCATCGCTTATTTGGACGACGGGACCATGGTGGTCGTTGACAACGCACGGAAGATGATTTCGAAGACGATCGAGATTTCCGTTACCAGCGTTCTGCAAACCACGGCCGGAAAAATGATCTTCGGCCGGTTCGATGAGCGCGTGCATGCCGCCGAAAAGGTCGTAGCCGCGCTACACTAAAGACCCTGACCATGAAAGTTGCTGTTATCCTTCCAGCGGCGGGCCTAGGCACCCGCATGGCCAAGTCCCAGCCGGACGCCGTCCACAGCCGAAAGCAGTTTTTTTTGCTTGAAGGTTCGCCTATTCTGCTGCATACGATTCGAAAGTTCGCTCGCTGTGCCGCCGTCACGGAAATCATAGTGGCCCTGCGCGGGGACGACATCGGCTGGTTCCAAGAGCTGCTGGACCAGGAGTCGCTCGCCAAGCCGGTGCGTTTGGTGGTGGGTGGCGACTCGCGGCAGGAATCCGTGGAACATGCGTTGGCCGCCCTTGATGAGTCAGTAGAATTGGTCGCGGTCCACGACGCTGTACGCCCCTTTGTCAGCCTCGAACAGATTGAAGCGGTGATCGCCGAGGCGGCCGCCTGCGGGGCCGCCATTCTGGGAGTCGTCCCGGTTGATACCGTCAAGCGTGTCGCTCGTCACCGCATCGATACCACGATTCCGCGGGAACGCCTCGTACTGGCGCAGACACCGCAGGTCTTCCGGCTGGAGTTATTGCAGAAGGCGTTCGCGCAAGCCGCCGCCGACAGCTTCATCGGTACCGACGAATCTTCTCTAGTTGAGCGCCTCGAGAACGTGGATGTCCACGTCGTGCTCGGCAGCGATCGCAATATCAAAATCACCAAGCCGACCGACCTGGAACTCGCCAAGGCATTCCTGGCCGAAGAAGGCACCCGCAGGCAGCAATGACGGAGTACCGCACGGGACTCGGTTGGGATAACCATCGGCTCGCGGCCGGGCGGGTATTGATTCTGGCGGGGATCGTGATTCCGCACGAAACTGGTTTCGAAGCTCACTCGGATGGGGATATTCTGCTCCACGCCGTCACGGATGCGTTGTTAGGTGCCGTCGCTCTTGGCGATATCGGCATGCACTTTCCCGATACGGACCCGCGGTGGCGAGGCGCGTCCTCCGATCGCTTTGTGCGGCACGCGCTGAGCTTGGTGCGCGAGCGCGGCTTCGAACTTTCGAACGTCGATACCACCGTCATCCTGCAGCGACCCAAACTCAAGGACTACCGCGAGCGGATCCGGCTGAATCTTGCTTCGTTGGTGGGCCTGCCCAGTGATCGCGTCAACGTGAAGTTCAAGACGGCGGAGAAGGTCGGCCCAGTCGGCCAGGAGCTATCCGCCGAGGCCCAAGCGATCGTCACGATCCTGCGTCATACTGATAGGTAGAGAAAGTGTCTATGAAGCTTGCGCTGTCGTTTGTCGTACTTGCTGCTTGTGCGTTTGGTCAGGTGACCTATACCCGCGAGATATCCCGTGTCTTTCAAGAGAAGTGTCAAGGCTGTCATCGCGAAGGCGACATCGGCCCCTTCGTGCTTGACTCCTACGACGCGGCGATGACGTGGGGCGAAGACATTCAGCGCGTGATCGAGACTAAGCAGATGCCACCGTGGAAACCGGTCCCCGGACATGGCGAGTTTCAGAATAACTTTGGTTTGTCGGATGAACAGCGCGACCTGATTCTGAACTGGTATCGTGGCGGCGCTCCGCAAGGGGACGAGCGCGACCTTCCCGAGCCGGTTGCCCTAACGGGCGAATTCCAACTCGGCGATCCCGACGTCGTTTTGACGATGCCGCAGACCTACTCGCTCAATCGTCGCGGCGACATTTATCGCTGCTTCGTGATTCCTACGGATTTCGGAACCGACCGCTACACCGACGCGATTCAAGTCGTGCCCGGCAATCGCCAGGTGGTTCATCATGTCATTCTCTATCTCGACACCTCCGGCAAAGCCCGGCAGATGGACGGCAAGGACGGCACGCCCGGTTACGATTGCTTCGGCGGACCCGGCGATGGGATTCCGCTGACGCTTTCGAGCATGGCGGGCGGATGGGTGCCCGGCACAAGAACCTCTCGTTTACCCGAGGGCGTGGGCACGTTGCTGCCGAAGGGCGTCGATGTGATCATGCAGGTGCACTACTACCCGGGTGGTCGTACCCAGCAGGAAGATCAGACCAAAGTCGGCCTTTACTTCTCGAAAAGTGCAGTCAATAAGCGCCTCGTTTATCTGCCGATAGTCAATACATCCTTTCGGATCCCAGCCGGTGCCGAGAGTTATGACGTGATAGCCAACTTCCCCATTCCTCCGCTCTTCGATGCCACGGCGTTCCTCGTAGCGCCGCACATGCACCTGCTGGGGACGAAGTTTAAGCTGGAGAAGTTGAAGCCGAATGGAAGGACCGAATCGCTGATCTATGTCGACGATTGGGACTTCAACTGGCAAGGCTTCTACAAGTACCAAGAGCCGATTCGGTTGAGTGCCTTTGACCGTGTTCGCGCCACCTGCACGTTTGATAACTCCGAGAAAAACCCGAAGAACCCCAGCAATCCGCTGAAAGTCGTCCGTTGGGGCGAAGGCACCGAGGACGAGATGTGCCTCGGCTTCCTGGGCGTGGTCTTCGACCGTGAAAACATAGTGCCGTTTAACCTGCCGCTGTAGCTCTCGATGCCTGCCGTCGCTCGACCGCCTGGCCCGCCGAGTGGGCTTTTTTCCGGAGGTCTGTTCGCCTTCCGGAAGGACCCGCTCAGCTACATTGAGAAAGTTGCGGCTGACTTTGGCCCGCTCTCGTACTTCCGCGCCGGACACCAGCACATCTATCTGGTGAACGAGCCGGAACTGATCCGCGATGTGCTCGTCACGCGCAACGCCCTCTTCACCAAAAGTCGCATTCTGCAACGGGCGAAGACGCTGCTGGGCGAAGGGCTGTTGACGAACGAAGGCGCGTCCCATATCAAGCAGCGCCGCATGGTCCAGCCGGCCTTCTATCGCGACCATCTCGTTGGCTACGGCGCGCAAATGGTGGCGCTCGCCGACCAGTCCCGCCGCCGGTGGCAAAACGGAGCGACTCTCGATATCGATCAGGAGATGATGCGGCTTACGCTCGCGATCGTCGGGCAGACGCTGTTCAGCGCGGATGTCGAGCAGGAAGCGCCCCAGGTCGGCGAAGCCATGAATGCGCTCGTCGCCATCATGCCCCTGCTCATGCTTCCCGGATCTCAGTTCATTGAGTACGTCCCACTGCCCGTCACGCGACGCTATTTGCGCGCCGCCAAACTCGTCGAAGGAACCATCTATCGCATCATCAACGAGCGGCGGGCTTCGGGCGAAAACCCCGGCGATCTACTGTCGATGCTAATGGCCGCCCGCGACGCCGAGGGCGACCAAGCAGCTATGTCCGATAAGCAGGTTCGCGACGAAGCACTCACCTTGTTTCTAGCCGGCCACGAGACCACCGCCACCGCTCTCGCCTGGACCTGGTACGTGCTGGCGCAACACCCCGCAGCCGAAGATGCTTTGCATGCCGAGTTGGACACGGTCCTCAACGGCCGGCTGCCCACCTTCGACGACCTCCCCCAACTGCGGTATACCCAGCAGATCTTCGCCGAATCCATGCGGCTCTATCCGCCCGCGTGGGCCCTCGGCCGCATGGCGCGCGAGCCTCTCGAACTAGCGGGTTACACGCTGCCGGCCAAGTCGATCGTCATCATGAGCCCATACCTCATGCACCGTAACGCCAAGTATTGGCCGAACCCCGATCAGTTCGAGCCCGCCCGCTGGGCCGACGGCGATTTCTACAAACGCGACTTCACCTACTTCCCCTTCGGCGGTGGGCCGCGGATCTGCGTCGGCGAACGCTTCGCCTGGATGGAGGGCGTCCTGCTGCTGGCGGTGATCGCCCAGCAGTGGCGGTTTCGACTCGTGCCTGGTCACGTGGTCGAACGTAAGGCTTTGATCACCCTACGTTCGAAGAACGGCATTAAGGTTACTGCGCTGGCCCGCTAAGGCTCTTCTGCCGGGCGGGCAAAAACTCGTCGCCGGCCCGCCAGGTCGTGGTCACGCCGGAGTTGGCAATGGTCAAGCCGATGGTCCATCCAAAGCGCCCCATCTGCTCCATCCCGGCGAAATCCCAGCTTTCTTTGTATTCATCCGATGGCTGGTGATAATGCTTGGCGTTGTATTCGTAGATGATGTTGTCGCCGAACGTCTCGTCCTTGCCCCAATACTCGGTGCCCATATTGACCGAGAACGCGGGCACGCCGGCGCGCGCGAACGCGAAATGGTCCGAGCGATAGTAATGCCCCTGCTCCGGATGCGGGTCGGCCTTGATCTTCAAGTTGAACCGCTTGGCCGTCGCCTCAACGGTGGGATAGACGCTGGTCCGCTCGGCCCCGATCACGACCACGTCCTTCACCGCTCCGAAAGGATAGAACGAGTCGAAGTTCACGTTCAGCATCGTTTTCCCGGCCGCGATGATCGGCTTCGCCGCGTAGAACTCCGCACCGCGCAGCCCGCTTTCTTCCGCCGTCACCGCCAGGAAAATGGCGGACCGTTTTGGCCTTTGCCGCAGAGCGGCCCACGCCCGGGCTGCTTCAATCAAGATGCCGCAACCGGTCGCGTTGTCCACCGCACCGTTGTAAATGGCATCGCTTCCCTTCTCCGCTCCCATCCCCAGATGATCCCAGTGGGCGCTAAAAACTACGGCCTGTTTGCTCAATTCCGGATCGCTCCCGCGCACAATGCCGGCTACGTTAGCGGCCCGAATCGACCGCAGTTTCGTCGGGATCGCGCCCTTGACGGCCAGCCCCAGGGGCATCGCCCGGAAACCCTTGGTATTTGCCTGGGCCAAAAGCTCGTCCAGATTTTTGCCCAAAGCCTTCTCGGCCGCCCCCCGCGTTATCCAACCCGCGAACGCCAGCGCCGAGGCCCCGGCGTCAAGCTTCACCTGCGGATCTTCCTTGCCCCACGAACTTCTCACCACCTCCCAGCCGTAGCCCGCCGTCGGGGTAGTATGCAAAATCAGACAACCCACCGCGCCGCGCCGGGCCGCCTCTTCGTACTTGTACGTCCAGCGCCCGTAATAAGTCAGCGCCTTCCCACCGAAAAAATTCGGGTCGTCGCTCGGGGGCTCGTTCGTAAACAACACGACGACCTTCCCTTTGACGTCCACCCCCGCGTAATCATCCCACCCGAACTCCGGCGCCGTAATCCCATGCCCAACAAACACCGCCTCGGCACCGAATTCGGCCAGGCTCCTCTGTTGCATCGTGTTGCCGACAAAATCGACCGCCCACGTCAGTTCGCTCGTTCCCATCGACAGCTTGGCCGTCGATTGGGGCTCGACGCCCACTAAATCCACTCGCTGAAAGAAGGTCCCGTTGTCTCCGGCCGGCTCGACGCCCGCCAGCGCCATTTGCGACGCCAGGTAAGCCGTCGCCATGTCGCCGCCGCGCGTTCCGACCCCTCGCCCTTCCAGCAGATCGCTCGCC
>JBBRIO010000382.1:0-5589 GCA_038220855.1 Bryobacterales bacterium
TCACGCACGGCGACGTCTCCGTAACCACCTGCGCCACCCGAACGCCCAACCCGGAATCCACCAAGTGCTCTTCCGCCACGACGATACAACCCGTCTCGGCCGCCGCTTTGGCGATCAACTCCCGGTCGAGCGGCTTCACCGTATGCAGGTCAATCACCCGCACCGATAGCCCTTCGGACTCCAGCACTTCGGCCGCCCGCAAACACTCGGCCACCATCAGCCCGGTGCTGATCAGCGTCAAGTCGGTGCCCTCGGTCAACTGAATGCCCTTGCCGATCACAAACTTCTGCTCCGGCCCATAGATCACCGGCACTTTTATGCGCCCCGCCCGAATGAACACCGCCCCCGGATGATACGCCGCCTGCTTCACCAGCGCGAACATCGAAGGCTCATCCGCCGGGCTGATCACCGTGAACCCCGCGAGCGAGCACGCGAGCGATAGGTCCTCCACCGACATCTGCGATGGCCCATCTTCGCCAATCGAAATCCCCGAATGCGTGCCGACTACCTTCAGCGGAACCCCGCTGTAAGCCACGTTCACCCGCAGTTGCTCAAAACCTTTGTTCAGCACAAAAGCCGAAAACGACGCCACAAACGCAATCTTGCCGGACGAAGCCAGCCCTGCGCCAATCGAAACCATGTTCGCTTCCGCAATGCCGCAGGAAAAGAAGCGTTCCGGGAATTCGTTCTTGAACAAATGCGTAAAAGTCGACTTCGAAAGATCCGCGTCGCACACCACGACGTTTTCGTTCTCTTTGCCGAGTTCCACCAGCGCCTTGCCGAACGCTTCGCGCGTCGCCGCGCCCAATTTCAATTCGTACTTGGCAGCCATTAGCCGATCTCCTTCAGCGCCAGTTCAACCTCTTCTTTCGTCGGGGCCACCCCGTGATACTTGGGGTTGTTCTCCATGAAGCTAACACCCTTGCCCTTCACCGTATGGGCAATCAGCATCGACGGCTTGCCCTTGGTCGCTTCCGCTTCCGCAAACGCCGCCTGAAGCGCCACAAAATCATGCCCGTCGACTTCGATCACGTGCCATCCGAACGCCGCCCACTTATCGGCCAGCGGCTCTACGCCCATAATGTCCTTCACCCAGCCATCCAACTGGATTCGATTATTATCCAGAATCGCGACGATGTTATCCACCTAGTGGTACCCGCCATACATCGCGGCTTCCCAAATCTGGCCTTCCTGAATCTCGCCATCGCCCAGGACAACGTAAGTCCGCGACGGGCTCTTATCCAGCTTCGCCGCTTCGGCCATGCCCAGCCCTAGCGATAGGCCAACTCCTAACGAGCCGGTCGAAGCCTCCAGCGCAGGAATGTAACGGCGGTCTGGATGGCCCTGGTAAATTGAGCCGATCCGCCGGAGCGTGTTCAACTGGTCCTTCGGCGTATAGCCGGTCTCCGCCAAAACGCTATACAGCACCGGGGCGGCATGGCCTTTCGACAAAATGAACCGGTCACGCAATGGCCACGTCGGGTTCGCCGGGTCGTGTTTCATGACGTCGAAATACAACGTCACCAAAATCTCTACGGCGGAAAGCGATCCGCCTGGATGGCCGCTCTTGGCCGCTCCGATCATTTCGATAATGTCCCGGCGCACTGTCCGGGCTATCGATTGCAACTCGCTGAGGTCACTCGTTCTTGTCATGCGATTCCTACCATTATAGGCGCAAATACCAACCCCTCCACTCCAGCAGCCGCAGAACCCCCCAGGTCATCGCAAAGAACACCAAAAAACTCGCCCACCAAG
This sequence comes from Bryobacterales bacterium, assembly GCA_038220855.1. Classification (GTDB taxonomy): domain Bacteria; phylum Acidobacteriota; class Terriglobia; order Bryobacterales; family Bryobacteraceae. Next base: position 1,756 of record JBBRIO010000382.1, read on the forward strand.
GCCCGGGAAGCATTAATTTCACCCAATCTTCGGTCCAGCCGCCCACAATGTACGCCGCCAGAGCGTTCGTCCCCAACGTCCGGAACACCGGAACCTGCGGGTCCCACGCGACAAACAGTCGGTAAATCACCAAGCTAAATCCAGCCGAAAAGTACAGATAACTCGCGCTCGCCGATTGCTGCGACATCGTCCACAGATCACGCGGATGCCACGGCGGCACAAACGGCGGCGCCGCCCAAACCCCACCGTTCGTCAGGCACGACAAACCGTACCCCGCCACCATCATCACCCCGCCCCATCGCACCATGTTCTGGTACGTCCCCGCCTTCCCCCACCGGCACGCCATTGCTCCCGCCAGCGTCGGAATCGTCCACGTCAAAAAACCCAGCGGACCCCCGTCGATCACCTTATGGGCTCGCAGCCAATCCTGCCAAAACCACCCCGAAAGGCCCACGTGGAGCAGAGAAGAGCAGACCAGGAAAATGGCTTGGGTTCGTATCGAAGACCTCAGCACCGGCAGCACCCAGAGCGTCGTGAACGCGATGTGCGTCAGTGTCTGGAACCAATACCGCCACCCGTTCACCGGCCAGTAGACGAGCGCCGCCACCAGCATCAACAAAAGCGCCCGGCGCACAATCCGTCCCACCGGCTTCTCCGCCCCCAACTGTAAGGCAAACCCGACCGCAAAAAAGAAGTGCGGCATGATCGTATCCGCGTAGCTGTTGTAAGTGTTGTGGTGCTTGAATAGCGGGTGAACCTCGGGGAACGAACCGATAAAGTTCACGAGGAACATCCCCGCCACCGTGTAGCCTCGAAACTGATCTAGTGATGTAATCCGCAGAATCTCAATATTCTAGCCCAGGAATTGGCCGAGTAAACCTCATGGAGCTTCCGGTCCAACGACAGCACCAATCGCAGTCGATCTTCGGCCGCGCTCTTGTACAGGTTGGCGTCCCTCTGCGCTTGGCAACAAAGTTCGTTTAGCTCTTGGAGTTTGTCCAGGCGCTGCTCGCTCGCGACCCGGTAAGTTTCAGCCTCCTGACGGAGCGACTCGCTCAAACCATGTAACTCGTCCACATCGCGCGCCCGTTGTTCGGCCGCCTGCCGACTGATGCTCAACTGGGTCGACTGCTCCGCCAGGGCCTCCAGCAGTCGACCGATCCCCTCGTCCGCCGTGGGGTTTGCGACGGACAATTCAGTCGGAATCAACTCCCACCAATCGTCCCTCTCGACGTATCCCCCCGCCCGCAGCAATCCGGGGCAGGCCTCTTCCAGGGCGGCGCCCGTCTCGCGCGTGAAGTGGTTTCGCCAATCCCCGCTGATCCCTTTCCGCCGATGGCTGAACTCATTCTCCTCGCCCGGCCGCCGCCCTCCGCTCGTCTCCTGAAACGAATGCCGCGACACCACCTCCGTCGCTACCTCGTCCGGAACCTGCCAGTTCAGAAACACAAAAATCCGGCGGAATTGACCCTGCTCATCGGCGATTAGATCCGCGTAGTCGACCCGCATCTCGCCCGGCCCGGCCGGTTGGCCTACCCAAGACCGAAACTGCGCCGCCCAATGCATAAACAAGTGGATTCCAATCCGGATCCGGTCCCCCCGATCTGCATGGCGCAGCGGCAGGCGCAAAAGCGACGTGATCTCATTTGGCGTGTGACTGTGCGCCAGCGACATCACCAGAGACACGATCAGGTCGCGAGGGTCACGCAGGACAACCAGGCACCGATCATTCGCCCGTGGCCTCGGACGATTGATCCAGTCGGCCTTCCCCGCCGTATACAACGGACTAGCCAAGCCCGCCGATCCCTGCGCCGGCCAGCCAGCACTGGGAACGTCTCTTCCCGAATCGATAAGCTCGTTTTGACTGAAGGCAACAATGGCCGGGTCGCTTAATACGTCCCGGACCCATTGGCTCCCACATTTATAGAAAGTGCAATGAAACGTGCCACTAGCGTCTTGCTTTGTTGACATCAAAAGGCTAAACACGGCCCGTTAGGAAGAGTTTTAAAATGTTTTGCAATTGAGGTAAAGTGTCTCCATGACCCCTCACGATGCAAAAGCGATCGCCGATTTTCTAATCGGCAATGTAATGATGGAATCCGCCGCCACCAAGCGCGTTTTCTCCGCGGTGCCGGCGGATAAATACGATTATTCCCCCGACGATAAGTCGATGAAAGCGCTGGATCTCGTAAAGCACACGGCCGGAGCCGAGATCATGATTCTCGAAATCGCCAGCGTCGGCGGCGATGCTGCCTTCCCGGAAGCGGTCAACGCTCTCGGTTCCGCCGCTGAAGTTGTCGCATGGTTCGACACGGAATTGACCGCCGTCATTGGCCGCCTGCAGGCCAAAAGCCCCGAAGATCTTGCCGCCGTAATCTCGGTGTGGGGCGGAGCGTTCACCATGCCCGCCGTCAACTTCATTGGCTTCGCCATGGGCCATTCGATTCACCATCGCGGCCAGTTGTCGGCCTATCTCCGTCCCATGGGGGCGAAGGTGCCTTCGATCTACGGCCCCAGCGGCGATTCGGCCAGCTAACTGATCCGGGCTTTGCGAAAACGGTAGTCTTCGATTTGTGGCATCCGGATCACCCGGCACATCTCGAACAGACGACTCCGGGCGCGAAGCCCAATCTGATCGGCGAGGGTGCGGCCATACTCCCGGCCGCTCCCCGTCGTCGTCGCTCGACCGGCCCCGCCGATGTCCGGGTCCGAGAGGTTCGTCGTCGCAATAATCGGCTTTCGATTGTTACAGCGATGCGTAATCAGGCTCGTCACGGTATCTTCCACCCAGTCCGTAATCCGGTGCGCCCCTAAGTCATCGAGTAATAGCAACTCCGAGTCCAGCGCCGAGGAGTAAGCTTCCCGATCGCCCCCGCCACTGGCCGGGTCGTAGCTCGAACGAATGCTTTGCAGTAAGTGCTGGTAGTCGTAGAACAGGCCCGAAAAGCCCCGGCCAATCAGCGTTCGCAGCGCCGCGACGGCCAGATGCGTCTTCCCCGTTCCCGGCTCGCCGATCAACAGCAGCCCCGGCTTCTCCACCGCCGGAAACTCCTTCGCGTATCCCCGCACAATCAACATCACGTTCTGCAGATTGCGGAACGCAATCTGGTTGTCCGCCGGCAGCACGAAATTATCCAGCGAGGCGTTCTCATACAACGGCGGGATCCCCGCGTTGTCCCAGTTCTCCTGCTGCTGGTCGGCCAGCACGCATTCACACCGCTTGGCACCGCTGATGCCGTTCCGTTCTACGATGATCCAGCCGGATCCTTGGCAGTGGGGGCAGGCGGGGTTAGGCATCGTTCACTCCAGTGTAACGAGTACCTGGCCCGACGTCACCGTGCTGCCCTCTTGCACCCGCACCGCCGCCACCACCCCCGCCCGCGGACTACGCAGTTCGTTCTGCATCTTCATCGCTTCCAGAATCAGCAGCCCCTGCCCCGCCTCCACCGCCTCGCCCGGCTGCGCCAGCACCCGGACCACCTTCCCCGGCATCGCCGCCTTCACCTCTCGCGCCGCCGAAGCCGCCGCCGCCCCCGTCTGAGTCCGAGCCCGCGGATCCGCCGCCACCCGCCGCCATTCAATCGAGTTAACCGCCACCCACTCCGATCCCCGGCTCTCATGAATCACAAAACTCTGGCCATTCAAGAGCACCGAGTACACCCCCGGACGAATTTCGACAATATCCGGTACTATCACGAATTCCTCCAGGCCGACCGCCGCGGCACCGGCAGCGCCTCAGCCGTCGCCGGCCGGTACGTCGCCAATGCGGCCGCCAAAGCATCGCCCTCCGGCGGTGCCGGATCCGAATAATTGAACGTGTTCAAAAACGTCGTA
>JBBRIO010000383.1:0-5581 GCA_038220855.1 Bryobacterales bacterium
TAAGGGTGTAACCTCCGGGCGTGCCCTGCATTTGGAAGTTAAATCCGCCTTTTCTGCCGATGGCGAGGTCGCCGGGAATGAGGTCCGAGGCGGCGGGACTCGGCTGACCGCTGGCGGGCGGGCCAAGCTCTTGCAGGGTGACCGCGTAGCGCCCGAATTGGCTCTGGTACTGAGCCTGAGTGGTATGGATCGTCCCGACCATGCGCGTGGCCGAGATTTCGTTGGCCAGCATTTTGGACTGGTTGTATTTCGGCACGGCGATCGCCAGGATGACGAAGATGATGGCAACGACGATCATCAATTCCATCAGGGTGAAGCCTCGGCGGCTGATTCGACGGTTACGGGCGGCTAGGGTACGCATACGGTTTCATTATCGTATGACGGAGAGTTAAGGATGTGCGTGCAGGGATTTGCAAGAATTGTGAGATGCGAACAATTTTTCTGGTAGGGTTGCTGGTGGCGAACGCATGGGCGCAACCGGATTTAATTGCGGGGGCGACGTGGAGCCATCCGCAGCCGCAGAATCTGCAAACGGTAAGTGCGGAGGGTAGCCCAGGCGGCTTCGCGACGGCGCTACGAGCGACGACGACGGCGGTAACGCCGGGCCAACCTTGGAGCCCGCAGCTTTCGCTGGTGATTCCGGGCGAGACACGCGCCGGGCAGTCGGTGCGGTTCCGGTTCTGGGCGCGGTCGGCCAGCGGCAGCCGGGTGGGGTTGATTCACGAGTTGAACGCGGCACCGAATACGAAAGCACTCGATATGCTGGTGCGGCTGACGCCGGAGTGGAAGGAGTTTGCGTTTGCGTACCCGGCATTGGCGTTTGGCGCTCGGACGGCGGCGATGCGAGTGCGGCTGGGTTTGGATATCGGTTCGGTGGAGTTTGCCGGTTGGCGCCTCGAGGATTGGAGCGGCGAGACGACAGTGCCGCCGACCATCGGCTTTGATCCGTACGGTGGCCAAGTGGTGGACGACAGTTGGCGGGAGCCGGCGCAGGAGCGAATTCGGCAGATTCGGATGGGCGGGTTGCGGGTGAAGGTGGTGGATGCCGAAGGTTTGCCGATCCACTTGGCGAAGGTGGAGGTGGAGCAGATGCGGCATAGCTTCCGCTTCGGAACCGCGATTGCCGATGGGCCGTTGTTTGCGAACAGCGCGGATGGGGAGAAGTACCGGGCGACGATTCGCCGGCTGTTCAACTATGCGGTGCCCGAGAATGCGACGAAGTGGAATTTCCAGAACGGCAACGGATGGGCGACCGCGTCCCGGATGCTGGATTGGTGCGCGGAGAATGGGCTGCCGGTGCGCGGCCATAATCTTTTTTGGCCGTCCTATCAATACCTGCCGACGACGGTGCGGGATTTGCGCGGGCAGGCTTTGCGGGACGCGATTGAGATGCGGGTGAAGGACGCGACTTCGCGGACGCGGGGGAGAGTGGTGCTGTGGGACGTGATCAACGAAGCGGTAACCAATACCGAAGTGATCCGCGACGGAGGCCGCGATCTGCTGTGGAAACCGTTTCAGTGGGCGCGCGAGATTGACCCCGCAGTGGGCCTCGTCTATAACGACTACAACATTTCGAACGTGCGGGCGGGAGCGAGCGATCCGCAGCGGCAAGGGATTATGCGGGTGATCCGCGAGATGATCGACAACGGAGCGCCGATTACGATGCTGGGCGACCAGGGGCATATGAATGTTCCCCTGACGCCGATTCCGCGGGTGCTCGAGACGTGGGAGGAACTGGGGCAGTTCGGGTTGCCTCTGGAGATCACGGAGTTCGACGTGGTGTTGGGTGGGATTCGGGATGAAGAGGCGCAAGGCAAATATCTAGCCGACTATATGACGGCGGCGTTTTCATATCCCGAAATGAAGAGTTTCCTGCTGTGGGGTTTTTGGGATGGTGCCCATTGGCTGGCGGCGCAGGGGGGCGGGATGTATCGGCGGGACTGGTCGCCGAGGCCGATGGCGGACGCCTATGAACGGCTGGTGCTGGGAGAGTGGTGGACTCGCGAAAAGGGTTTCACGGAGGATACCGGGGAGTGGTCGACGCGGGGGTTTCTGGGACGGCATCGGATTCGAGTGACGATCGGGGAAACGACGCGGACGGCGGAAGTGGACCTGACCGAGAGCGGCGACGCGGTGCAGGAAGTGGTTGTAGTGGCCACTCCCTGAGAATCCTGTCATCCTAGTAAGAACTTCTCGTGTCTTCATTCCGCTATAAATTATTCACTGCGATCGGACTCGCGGCCAGTTCGTTGCGAGCTCATAAGCTGCGTACGTTTCTGACCCTGCTCGGCATCATCATCGGCGTGACCAGCGTCGTGTTGGTGGGTGCGGCGATTGAAGGGCTGGGCAACTACGCTGAAATTACGACGTCGAAGGCGTTTGGCAGCGAGACGTACCTGATCGCGCAAATAGCCAACGTCGGGCGCTTGACGCGCAAGGAGCGAGCCGAAAAGCTGCGCGTCAATAAGCAAATCCGTGGTGAGGACGTTAGCTATCTCCGACTCACGACGGGCGATCAGATCTTGTATTCCCCTTACCGGACGCGCGTCGAAGACATCAAGCGCAATGAGACGACCTATGAGGGCGCGGCGATCCTCGGCGTAGCTGCGAACCTACCCGACATCCGCGACGTCGTGCTGACCGATGGGCGTTTTTTCACGGAGCAGGAGGAGGCAACGCGCCAGAACGTTTGCGTGATTGGCGACGAAGTGCGCGAGAAGCTGTTTGTTGGCGTCTCTCCGTTGGGCCGAAAGATTACGGTGCGCGGCATCGAATTTACAGTGCTGGGGGTGCAGGAGAAGCTAGGCAGCGCAGGTGGACGGTCGCAGGATAACTCGGTCTACATTGCTTCTGACGTTTTCACTCGACTCATCGGCCCGGCGAAGAACATTACGATTTTCGCCAGACCCCGTAAAGAATCGGGGCTGACGCTGGACCAGAGTCTGGACATTACCCGCGTCGCGCTGCGGACTCGATTCCGCACGCGCCCGGCGCAGGCCGACAATTTCGACTTTTTGACGCCGGATTCGATCCGGGCCTTTATCGATCAGATTCTGGGTTTGATCAAGGTGGTTGTCGTTCCGGTAACGATGATCTCTCTGGTGGTCGGCGGCATCGTGATCATGAACATCATGCTCGTTAGCGTGACCGAACGGACCCGTGAGATTGGCGTCCGCAAATCGCTCGGAGCGCGGCGGAGCGATATTTTGCTGCAGTTCCTGATTGAGTCGCTCATGATGTCGGTATTAGGGGGCATGATTGGGCTAGGCTTGGCCTATGTTCTGACGCTGGGACTTTCCATTGCCTTCGAAGCACCGCTCGAGATCACCGGAACGTATGTATTTTTGGCGATTTTCGTATCGAGCACAGTGGGCGTAATTTCGGGTTGGTATCCGGCATCGAAAGCCGCGAAATTGGACCCGGTCGAAGCATTGCGGGCGGAATAACACATGACAGTCGGAACCATTTCCTTTACTGAATCGATTTCAATGGCGTTGGACGCGGTTTGGACGAACCGTTTTCGATCGATGCTAACGATTCTTGGCATCGTGATCGGCATCACGACGGTGGTGACCGTGTCGAGCCTATTGACGGGTTTGCAGCAGGGCATCACGACGTTCTTTTCGGAGTTTGGACCGGACAATATTTTTATTGGGCGTTATTCGGGGGACCCGAATCAGGACCCGAAGGTGAACGAATTGCGGCGGCGGGTGGTGGGGCCGGAGTATGCGGAACTGATCAAGCGGCTGGTTCCATCAGTGGAAGAGACTAGCGTGACGATGTTCCTTCCGGGGATCATCGGCCGGAGCCCGATCACGGCCAAAGTGCCGGGGTTCGAATCGGATCAGGTGAGCATGCAGGGAGCTTCGGCCAGCGTGTTTATTACAAACCCGCGCAACTTCATCGCGGGAAGGCCGTTTACGCAGGAAGAAGATCAGCGGGCGGCTCGGGTGTGTTTGATTGGCCCTAAGCTGGCGTCGGCGCTGTTTCCGTCCGGGGGCGGCGTCGGGCAAGCGGTTACCGTAGCGGGGCAGGAGTACGCGATTATCGGGATTACCGAAGAGGCCAAGGGCAGCTTTTTCGGGGAGAATCCGATCGATCGACAGGTGACGATACCCTTATCGGTGGCGCGCTTGCGCTACCCGAGTATCGACCGATTTAGCGTGACAGCCAAGGCGTTGCCGGGGAGGCGGGACGATGCGTTTGAAGAGATCCGGGGGGTGATGCGCCGTTTTCGGAAGACGCCAACAGCGGCCGAGGACGACTTCTCGATTACGACGGCGGACCAGATCATCGCCCGGTTCAATTCGATCAATGGGCTGATCATCCTCGTCTCGACGGCGTTGTCGGGCTTGGGTTTGCTCGTCGGCGGCATCGGGGTGATGAACATCATGCTCGTGAGCGTGACCGAGCGGACCAAAGAGATTGGGACCCGGAAAGCGCTGGGGGCGCGACGTGGGGACATCGTACTGCAGTTTCTGACCGAGGCGGTTACGCTGACCGGCATCGGGGGGCTGTTGGGGATCATCATTTCGGTCCTGGTAACGCTGATTATCGGCAAGTTGGTGCCGGCGCTACCTAGCGTAGTTCCGATCTGGGCGATTGGAGTTGGCTTCGGAGTTAGCGTGGGGATTGGTCTCTTTTTCGGCGTGTGGCCGGCGTTCAAAGCTTCCCGGCTCGACCCGGTGGAAGCGCTGCGGTACGAGTAGCTATTGCACCCGTAGGCGAAAGGAAAGCGCGACCACGACGGCCTCCGGGGTCATCGTTACCCAGGGGACCTGAAAATCGCTGAGCCTGCGCTCGAACGGGAAATTCGGGCTAGGCGCTTCCAGAATTCGTTTGGCTTCGGGAGCGATGTCGAACAGCATCTGACGGGGGAGTTCGGCGCTAAGCCCCTCACAAACGCGGCGGGAATAGAGGCTGCGCCGGCCATCGGCCGGTTCGACGACAACGTCCTTCAACCGGAGCAGCGTTTTGTCGACGTATGGCGTGGCAAGAATGATGACATCGAACGACTCCCCCATGCCGACACAGCGACCGAGGAAGTCCAGGGCCGATCGGCCGGCAAACCGGGCGCGAACGATGAGGCGGCCGCCGGACTCGCCGATGCGGGGCGTTTCGAGGTAGGCGAAGGTACATTTATCCGTTTTTGAGCCACGGACGTACTTGCGACCTTCGGCGGTGAACACCTGCTCACTCACCACTTTTTCGAGCATGCGAAACGTAAGATGCAGTTCGACATCGGCCCAAGCGGCAATGGGGAGCCCGAAGAAGAGGAGAACACGGGACAACAAGATCCTAGTTTACTGCGACAATGACCAGATGGTCGTTGAATTGGATGGGGTCCGCCTCCACCTGGCGCATCCCGATGAACTGAATATTGAATGGGTAGGGCAAGATGAAGTCTTGCGGCAACTCCTAGCTGCCTGGTTAGTGATCGATGAGCGGGACTTGCCGATGAGCCCACGGTTGGTGGGCAAACCCGGAGTGGGCAAGACGACGCTCGCCTACGCCGCCGCCAAGCGGTTGGGGCGAGAGGTCTACATTATGCAGGCAACTTCGGATACGCGTCCGGAAGACC
>JBBRIO010000384.1:0-5579 GCA_038220855.1 Bryobacterales bacterium
ATGAAGAACTTCTCCGGCGGCGGTGCCACCGAAGAAGGTGGCCAAGTCGTCCTCCGCGCCCTCGATCCCAAGACCGGCAAGCGCGCCTGGGAATATCCCATGACCGGCCTCGGCCGCATGTGGACCGGCACCGTCTCCACGGCCGGCAACGTATTGTTCAGCGGTGATGACGACGGCCATTTCGTCGCCCTCGACGCGAAAACCGGCAAGAACCTTTGGCACTTCAACATCGGCGAAACGCTCTCCGCCTCGCCCATCACCTACTCGGTCGATGGCAAGCAATACGTCGCCATCGCCTCCGCCTCCGCGGTCTTCTCGTTCGGCCTGTTCGAACCCGCCGTCGGCGTCCAATCGCCCGTGATTCAGATCAAATAGGAAGGCCCGGCCCCAGCCCGTTTACCCGTCCTATAACTGGCCTATAACGGATTCGCTCACTCTGGCCGATTATCTATAGGAGTGCTGTCGAAAAACCTCCCCCGCTATATCTTCGTGCTCCTCAGCCTGCTGCTGTTGGCGGAAGGGCTAACGATGAATTTCGGTTACATCCGTGGCTATGCCTTCGGCAGCGGCGGCGATCTCGACCAGGATTATTGTGCCGCCAAGGCCCTGTTGCAGGGCAAGAGCATCTACGGCGATCTGAGTGTGATTTGCGATACGGCGAAGCAGCGCAACCGGCCGGAACTCGAGAACTTCCATCCGCCCGTTACCACGTTGCTCCTCCTCCCCTTTGTCGCGGCCGGCATTTCGATCCAGCACATGTTTTTCCTCTGGGGCATGGCCTGGGTCCTCGTCTACGCGGTGGTGATCCATCGGGCGATGAGCTTCTTCGGCATCGCTCCGCACCTGCGTTGGGTCTTACTCGGCTTTGCTCTGCTGTGGTTTCCGCACCTGTCGCAGAGCATGAACGGGCAATTCTCCACCGCCATCCTGGCGCTGGTATTTCTCGGTTGGCAGTGGCTGCGCGACGGGCGTGACGACGCCGGCGGGGCGGCCCTGGGCGCTGCCACGGCGATCAAACTATTTCCTGGTCTGCTGGGGGTTTATTTATTGGCGACCCGCCGCTACCGCGCGTTGGCGGCAATGGCCGGTGCTTTTGTGGCGATTCAGGCTCTGGCGTACTTTGTGGTGGGACACGCCGATTTCATTCATTTCTATACCCACGTCATGCCGGAAGATTCCCGCCGTTACGCGAGCGTTTGGATGAACCAGTCCTTCACCGGGACGATGGTGGCGTTATTGCAGCCCAATCCGCATTTTCAAAATGTGTTGGATTGGCCCACGCTGGGACCGGTGTTGGTGTATGGAATTGCGCTCGCGCTGGTCGCCCACGCGGCCAGGCTCACTTGGCGGAGCGGCGGAGGCGATCACAGCTACTGGCATTTCGTCGCGTTGGCGGTTATCTTATGTCCTGTGTCGTGGGATCACACGGTGGTGGTGATGGCCCCGTTGTGTGTGTTGTTGCTCGCTCGCTTCGGGTCGGCCAACAAGCAGGAGCTGATGTTTGTGGTGGCGGGGTTGATGGTCCTGGCCCAGGTGGACGACCTGACGTATGTGCGTGAGGTGATCGAGAAGGTGCCGAAGATTCCACTGGGCGGACTCTGGCAGGCGAGGGCGCAGTTGTGGGCGAGCCTTGGCATCACGATGATGAGCGCCGCGCTGCTCTCGTTTCCGCAACTTGCGGAGCGCAAAAGCAAGAAGGCGATGGAACGTAAGCCTTTCCGGAAACGGGATCATTGCCCTGAAGTCGAAGTCCAGAATCATCGCCAGGATTCCCAGGACGTTCGATGTTTGTAGATGTTTGTACTTGCCGCGCATCGCAGGAGCCAACTCCGCTCGGTTTCGCGGGCTTGCGTGGGCGGAATCAATAAACCCCAGGGCCTCGGTCAACTGATGGCATTGCTCAGGGTTCAATTGGCGGACGGCGACTACGATCGATTGGATCTCTTCCGACATGGGCTTAGGCTGTTGTTCGGATCCTGCCGCTTGATTCGAGTGCGTTGCGATAAGCTATATCGATTGCGATGCCTTTGAACACTGGCGACAAAGTCGGGCCGTACGAGATCGTGGGGCCCCTGGGCGCGGGCGGGATGGGAGAGGTATATCGGGCCCGTGATCTGGCGCTGAACCGCGAAGTGGCGATTAAGGTATTGCCCGCGGCGCTGGCTTCGGATGCGGATTACTTGGCCCGGTTTCAACGGGAAGCGCAGGCGCTGGCGGCGCTGAACCACCCCAATATTGCGGCGATTTATGGGCTCGAAGGCAACGCGATTGTGATGGAGCTGGTGGAGGGGGAGACGCTCCGGGGGCCTCTGCCTTTGAAGGAGGCTTTGCCGATAGCGCGGCAAATTGCGGAGGCGCTGGAGGCGGCGCATGACAAGGGGATTATTCATCGGGATCTGAAGCCGGGGAATGTGATGGTGACGGCCTCGGGGGTGGTGAAGGTATTGGATTTTGGGTTGGCGAAGGGGGTGGAGCGAAGTTCCATTTCTGGCGCGAACTCACCGACGTTGACGATGCGGGCGACGGAGGCGGGGCTGATTCTGGGGACGGCGGGGTATATGAGCCCGGAGCAGGCGGCGGGGAAGGCTGTCGATCGGCGGGCGGATATTTGGTCGTTTGGGGTGGTTTTGTGGGAGTTGATTACGGGGAAGCGGCTGTTTGAGGGGGAAACGGTTTCGCATACTTTGGCGGATGTGATTAAGGGTGAGATTGATTTCAGCCAGGTGCCGGAAGGGCCAATTCGGGATCTGGTGCGGCGGTGTTTGGATCGGAATTTGAAGAACCGGTTGTCGAGCATCGGCGAAGCGCGGTATGTCATTGAGAACTACGGAACGGTGAGACCGGTGGGGAAGGCGTCGAGGTTGCCTTGGGTGGTTTGCGCGGTTTTGGCGGTGGTGGCGGTGGTGGCTGGAGGCTTGGCGTTGCGGAAGACGGCTGAGCCGGGGTTGGCGGTGCGGTTTGATGTGCCTCCGCCGCTGGGAGGACGGTTTGCGGATTTCGCAAACCTCGGCGGCTCGGCGATCTCCCCGGACGGGCGAACGCTGGCGTTCTTCGCGACCAATGCCAAGGGCGAGACGCTGCTGCACATCCGGCCTTTGGACTCGCTCGAAGCGCGGTCATTGCCGGGGACCGAAGATGCCGGGCGGCCGTTCTGGTCGCCGGACAGCAAGTCGCTCGGGTTTGTGGGCGGGGGTAAGCTAAAGCGGGTGGAGGTGATTGGCGGTTCGCCGATCACGTTGTGCGACGCGCCGGCCGCGCGAGGCGGGACGTGGAACGAGGCTGGCTTGATTCTGTTTGCGGACGGAGCGGTGGGGCTGCAACGGATAGCGGCGTCGGGGGGGACGCCCACACCCGTGACAAAAATCAACGCCGCCGCCGGGGAAACGTTCCATTACTACCCGCAATTTCTGCCGGGGGGCAAGGAGTTTTTGTTTCTGGTTCAGAATGGGGAGAGGGCGAAGGTGGGGATCTATTGGGGGGCACTGGATGGGCGGGCGGCGGTGCGGATACAGCAATCGGATTTCAATGGGCTTTACGATGCGATGTCGCAGCGGTTGTTGTATATACAGGGGAATGGGACGCTGATGGCGCGGAGGCTGGAGCTGGATCCGCCTCGGCTGACGGGGGATCCGGTGATTGTGGCGGAGGGGGTTGGAGGAAATAATGTAAACGGTTATGGGGATTTTTCTATCTCCGGGAATGGGACGCTGTTCTATGGGCGTGGTATCGCGACGCAATGGGCACGGTTTGGGTGGGTGGACCGGGCGGGAAAGGTATTGGAGTCGATTGGGGAACCGGTGGAGATAGGCGGTAGGTATAGCTTGTCGCCCGATAGTAGCCGGGTGGCGTATGCGACTGTCCGTGGATCTTCCGATATTTGGATGATGCCGTTGGGGAGCGGGATTAGCACGCGGATTACGTTTAACGGGGGTAGCTTTCCGCGATGGTCTCCCGATGGCAAGTATCTGTACTACACAAACGCTGGCGGTATACAGTGGAAGGCGGCGGATGGGTCCGGGGAGGAGGAGTTGGTCTGGAAGGGGAATGCCCGCAGGGTGAGTAGCGTTTCCCGGGATGGGAAGCATCTGCTGTTTGGGTTTGGTGATATTCTGCTGCTGCCGCTGGAGGGAGAGAAGAAGCCGGTGCCATATGTGCAGACAAAGTTCGTTGAGTTCGGCGGAGCGTTTTCGCCGGATGGGCGGTGGGTGGCGTACAATTCCGATGAGTCGGGGCGGACGGAGGTCTATATCCAGGGTTTCCCGGAGCGGCGAGGGAAGTGGCAGGTGTCGGCGGAGGGGGGAGATACCCCCCATTGGCGGGCGGATGGGAAGGAGTTGTATTGGACGGGGCCGGACGGTAGAACGGTGATGGCGGCGCCGGTGGAGTTGCTGGCGGCGGGGGTGAAAGCGGGACGGGGGGAGGTGCTGTTCCGTGCGAGCGGGAATGGCGCGGCGACGTCGCGGGATGGCCGGCGGTTTTTGGTGTTGGTTCCGGAAGGCGGCGAGGCAGCGGCGCTGCCGATGGTGGTGGTTCAGAACTGGGCGGCGGGGTTGGGGAAGTAGTGCCAATGACTCAGTCGGCGTCCGTTTCGGGGAACTCAGAATGGAGGATGTGAAGTACCTGCCGGCGTAGGCCGGGAATGTCGCCGATGGCGGAATTCCAGAGTATTTGCCAATCCAAATCGAAGTAGGCGTGGGCGATTCTGAGGCGGACGGCGACGATTTGTCTCCACGGCACTTCGGGGTATAGCTGCAGCAAGGGCGGGGACAAGCGACCGATCGCCTCCCCGATGACGGTCAAGTGGTGTAATACGGCCCTCTACACTCGACTTGATTTTGCGATTCAATTTTGATGCAGGCGGAGAGAATGTCGTTCAGAAACGACGGCTCACGCCGCATAAATGACCTTGGCATCCTTGAGGACACTCTCCCGCGCCCAGGGCTTGAGTCCGCGCTTGGTCACGAGGTCCACTTTGCGTCCGGCAAGCTCCTGTAACTCTTCCACGAGCCGCTCGAACTGAATCAGCCCGATGCGGTGATTGGGCTCGAACTCGACCAGCAGGTCTACGTCGCTGTCTGGATGCATCTCGCCTCGGGCGGCGGAACCGAACAGAGAAAGCTCCTTGACTCCATAGCGCCGGCACAACCCGGTTAGCGCGGGGCCGGCCAGAGGCGCGATTCCGGGTTGGAAGTGCAAACTCATGGATTCACGTTTCATTATGCGCCACCCTGGGGGCTCTTTGGAATGCAATGCGGTAAGCTGTTTGCTACGCAATGGCGCTTTCGACTGGTGACAAACTCGGGCCGTATGAGATCGTAGCGCCGCTGGGCGCGGGCGGGATGGGCGAGGTATACCGGGCGCGGGATTCGGCATTGAACCGGGATGTCGCGATTAAGGTGTTGCCGGCGGCGCTGGCTTCCGACGCGGATTACTTGGCCCGGTTTCAACGGGAGGCGCAGGCGCTGGCGGCTTTGAACCATCCGAATATTGCGGCCATTTATGGGCTCGAAGGCAATGCGATTGTGATGGAGTTGGTGGAGGGGGAGACGCTGCGTGGGCCTCTGCCTTTGAGAGAGGCT